>CAYLLE010000029.1:19563-33099 GCA_964384485.1 uncultured Spirochaetales bacterium
TAATAAATCCCTGGAACAGGATTGAGAAATAGTCCCGGTGCACATGAAGCCCCATATAAACCGGAACGGCTATCCAGAATATGACTGACAGTCCCAGAACCAAGAAAAAAACTTTCGCTTTACCGCTTTTCAGTAAAATCAGGAGCAGCCCGGCGGCAGTAAGGGTCAGGACTCCTGTGACGGCAGCCTGAAGCGGGGCGGAAAGACCCGCGGATAGCGGACCGGCGCCGGAAAGATTTATGGAAGATATAATCCCGGTGACGAGAAAAATCACCGTCAGGAACGGTATGAATGAAGATCCGTATGTCTTCTCGCGCATTACAATAATAAGTATAGACTATGGCCGCGGATTTTTCCTGTTCTCTCCGATACCGGAAATTGCCTGCAGTCATTCCCTGCCCTTGACTTTATTTAACCCGGAATGTAATCCTAGTAGCAGAATACCGATAAACAGGAGGGCTCTTGTGGCCGAAACAATACAGAATATCGACGAATTAAAAATCCGCGCGGAGGAGCTGCAGAAACAGATCGATGATACCTGGAGGTATCTTTGACCCGGAGAAGCTGAAAAAGCAGATCAAAGATATTGAACTGGAAACGGCTGAACCCGGATTTTGGGATAACCGGGAGCGGGCGGAAAAGAAACTGCAGCAGCTGAAAAGACTCAAGGACAGGCTTGAACCATGGTCCGAGCTGAAACATGAAAATGATGAACTCTCTGAACTCTGTTCCCTGGCTGCTGACGATGAAGATCGATCCATGGAAGAAGAAATCAGAAAGGCCCTGGAGGAACAGGAAAAGCAGTACCAGAAACTCAAAGTACGGGAACTTTTAGGAGGAGAATACGACGGAAACCCCGCTTTTCTGACAATCCATTCCGGAGCGGGAGGTACTGAAGCCTGTGACTGGGTAAGCATGCTGCTCCGGATGTATTCCCGCTGGATAGAGCGGAACGATTACTCCATGAAAATAATTGATATGCAGGAAGCCGAGGGCGGGATAAAATCGGTTACCCTCCAGGTGAACGGTGATTACGTGTACGGTTATCTGAAAGCAGAATCGGGAATTCACCGCCTGGTGAGAATTTCTCCTTTCGATTCCGGAGGCCGCCGGCATACCTCTTTCGCCTCTGTGTATATTTCTCCTGTTATAGAAGATGATATTGAAGTGGATATAAAACCTGAAGATATCCGGGTAGACACCTACCGGGCTCAGGGAGCGGGGGGACAGCATGTGAATAAAACCGACTCGGCGGTGCGTATAACCCATCTTAAAACCGGAATTGTGGTACAATGTCAGAATGAACGGAGTCAGCATAAAAACCGGGAAATGGCCATGAAGGTACTGAAATCAAGGCTTTTTGAATTTTTTGAGCAGAAACAGGAAGAGGAGATGGAAAAGAAAGCCCTGGAGAAAAAAGATATTTCCTGGGGAAATCAGATCCGTTCCTATGTATTTCATCCGTACAACATGGTTAAAGATCACAGGACAAAAGAAGAAACCGGAAATGTACAGGCGGTAATGGACGGTGATTTGAACGGATTTATCGAAGAATTCCTGCAGTATCAATGGCGGATGTCCAATAAAACCTCTAAAGCAGCGGAATAACAGGGGGAAATCGTGGGTTCCTTACGGGGCAACATCCTTATTGTCGATGATTTAGATTTCATGCGGCGGGAACTGAAACGGATTCTTACCCTGGAAGGCGCCGCGGTCGCGGGAGAGGCAGCTGACGGCCGGGACGGGTTCTACAGCTATATGCGGCTTAAGCCGGATGTGGTGCTGTTAGATATTGCTATGCCCAGAATGGACGGGCTTACCGCCTTGAAAAAAATCAAGGAATACGATCCCGGCGCGTCGGTTGTAATGTGCAGCGCCTTGGGTGAACGAAGAATGATAATCCAGGCAATCCGTCTAGGCGCGGAGGAATTCATTGTCAAGCCGTTTCAGCCGGAACGGGTAATAGGAGCGGTTTCATCCGTGCTTAGGGCCAGGGGAAAGCTGTGAAGCTCAGAATAATACTCCTTCCGATACTGTTTGTTTTCCTGTCTCTTCCGGTAAGCGCGGCTGAACCCGAGGACTATATCCCCGCGGAGAGACTCGACGCGTTCCGCCTGGGATACGCCGCCTTTACCGGAGGGGAACTCGATTCTGAATCGAACTACCTTCTTACCAGCATTCCGAGACGCATGGCGGAACGGATGAAGACCATTGGGGTCCATGTGCTGGAACAAGATGAAGTCCGGGCATACCGGGACGAAATACTGACTCGGGGTATAAAGAACGCCGCCGAAAAGATCAACTCCTTCCGGAAGGAGCGGGACCGGCTCCTCTTTTCTCCCAATTCTCCTGAAGCCTATACCGAAAAATATGACGAACTCTCCCGTTCAATCCGGGAAATGAAGGATCTTCTGGATAAGCTGGAGACATATCCGGCGGAAGAGATACCTGTGCCCCGGGAACTCCCGCTTATCCATAATACCCGGTCGGGCGAAATGCTGCCTCCGGTTTTTCAGGAACTGCCGGATGATGACGGGTATCTCCCCGTCCTGAGTTCGTATGCCCGCGAAAACAAGCTGCAGGCTCTCCTGTGGGGTGTGCTCCGAAAAGTACGGGATTATCTGATCCTGGAAATTCATTACTACAACGATTTGACCGGCGAAGACAGGATTGTCCTTCGTGATGCCGGAGATTCCGGGGATATCCCCGCCATAGTGAATACCGCCGCGGGAGAAACCGCGGAGATAATCCTGGGCCGTACCTGGGGAACCCTCACGGTCCGGCCTTCGGTTGATTCAGCCGAAGTAAAGGTAAACGGCAGGCTTGCCGGCTACGGTGATACCCGGGTCTCCTTCATCGAGCCGGGACCCGCGGAAATCAAGGTTACCGCTCCCGGGTTCAAAGACTACAGCCGGACAGTGGAAATCGGTACGGATCAGGAGACGGTTATCGAACCCGAGCTGACACCGGCAGCCCGGAAAACGGTTACCGTGCAGTCCGGTGTTCCGGCTGACCTGTACCTGAAGTCTCAGCCCCTGGGAGCGCTTCCCCAGGATCTGTCCCTTCCGCCGGAAACAGTTCCGGGCAGGGTGGTACAGGGTGGATTCAAGGATTCTCTTTTTGTACTGACCCCGGATATCGAAGACGGCGCGAATCTGACCGTACCGCTTGATCCGACGTTTCTAGATCCGGAGGAAGAGTTCAAGCGGTCTCGAAAGCTTTTTTACCGTTCCTTCGGGTTCTTTGTCCTTTCCGTGCCGATCCCCCTTGCGCTGAACGGAGTTTACCAGAACTATGCCATGGGATATTATCAGACCGAAGAGGGGACGGAAGAGCGGCGCCGCTTCGCGAATCTGGGGAACGGACTTTACTACAGCTATTTAGGCGGTATATTTATCAGCGGCGTACTGCTGGTAAACACCGTTCTTAAACTTATCAATTTTATCGATACCGCTTCGGAGTTTCATTCCCGGGTTCATCACTTTTAACAAGGAGCTTATAATTCGCGTATGAAAAAAAAAGGACTGGGCCGGAAGATAACCGGACTTTTCAGTAGAACCAAATTTGGTGAGGAATTTTTTGAAGATTTTGAAGATATACTGATCGAAGCCGACCTCGGCGCTTCGATAGCCATGGAAATTTCCGATGAACTTCGCCTGAGAACCCGTAAGGAGGGTCTCTCCTCCAGCAGTGAAGTTCTTGCCATTCTTAAAGATATAATCTGTGCCGAACTCAGGCAGGATCAGCTTCCTCTTGAACCGGGTATGAACGTGTTCCTGGTTCTCGGCGTCAACGGGGTAGGAAAGACTACCTCCATCGCCAAACTCGCGCGGTATTATCGGGAACAGAGCGGTGAAAATCCGGTGCTGGCCGCGGGTGACACCTTCCGGGCGGCAGCGGTTGACCAGCTGGTTCTCTGGGGAGAACGGCTCGGACTCCGGGTTGTCCGGCAGAATACCGGATCCGATCCGGGGGCGGTAATATTCGACGCCGTTTCATCCGCGAAATCCAGGCAAGAACGGATCGTAATCTGCGATACGGCGGGAAGGATGCACAACCGGGCCGATCTGATTAAAGAGCTTTCGAAGATCGATAAAATCGTCAGAACGAAACTTCAAGTTCCCAGCTACCGGAAAATACTGGTGATTGATGCCACTACCGGTCAAAATGGTCTCCGGCAGGCGGAAATTTTCCATGAGGCGGTGGGGGTAGACGGTATTTTCCTGGCGAAGTACGATTCATCCGCGAAGGGGGGCATCGCGGCGGCTGTTTCCAAATCTTTGGGTATTCCGATCTCATTTTTGGGCACCGGTGAAAAACCGGAAAACATCGTGCCGTTTGAACCGGAATTGTACGCGCGGGAACTGCTGGACCTGGATGTGTAATGCGCCGGTTAATTTCCGTTGTTTTTTTCGTTACCATGTTTCTTCCCCACATATTCTCCCAGGAACTGTACCGGTCCAATCAGCTGGGTATGCGTCTGGAAAGAATAAGCGAAGAACAGAGGAGCGAATATGAGTACGTCCTCCGGGTGAACCGGGAAGGGGATCTCAGGACCGTCACGCTGTTTCATGACGGGGAAGAGGCGAGCAGGACGGTGCAGGAACTCTTAGGCGGCGGTGATATTAAAACGGAACGGGAATACGAGAAGGAAGAGCTCCGGACTGTCCGGAATTACCGGAGCGACGGACTGGTCCAAAACACCGAAGAATATACCGGCGGCGAGCTGGAACGGGTGTATACCTACCGGTATCATCAGGGACGGCTTTCCGGAATCGAAGCCGCGGGAAGTGACGGCGGAGTTCTGTATAACGACCGGTACCGGTATACCTTAGGCGGTTTCCTCCGTGAAATCCGGCGTAATTTTCCGGACGGATCCTTCCGGCTTTCCCATTTCCGGTACGGAGAAGACGCGCTGATTACGGAATGGAATACCAAAAATCCGGGGAAGCAGGTTCCCGCTGAAACTGAAATCAGTTATTACAACCCCTCCGGAAACCTTATCAGACGGGAAGTGCTGAAAGGTGATGAGCGGAACAGCACGGTTTTGTACACGTACACCGGTGACGGCGTTCTCGAAAAGACAGTCCGGACCGGTCCGGAAGGCCGGGAAACAGAGCACCGCTATGGACCCGCCGGTAATGTCCTTCAGGTGATCGATCGGCGGGACGGCGCGGTGATACGGGAAGAAGAGAACGTATATCAGGATAATGTTCTGACCGAGCGAAAAATCATTACCCAAGGTGTGGAAGAAAAACGGCAGTACCGGTATGATGAGGCCGATGAACTCTACGAAGAAGTTCTTTACGAAAATGATGTACTGATTCTCATTACCCGGTACACCGGGGAGAATACCTTTGAGGAAGATGTCTACGATTCCGGTGAACTCTCGCTCCGTGTGTACTACGAAGACGGAAAGGTAGTCAAGAAGGAGATTTATGCGGACGGCGAAATTATCCGGACAAGGGAATGACCGGAAATGAAAATATCTTGGCTGTTTTTTCTATCCGCCCGGTATTTTAAAACGAAACGCCGGGAAAAGGGGCACACCGCTTCAATATTATCGGTTACCGGAATTGCGGTAGGCGTGATGACATTGATAACCGTGGTGGCAGTGATGAACGGTTTTCAGGCAGGTACAATCCAGGGAATCCTGGAGATTAACTCCTATCATCTGCAGGTTACCTGGGCTGAGGAATCGGCTGCTTCGTCGGATCTGATGAAAAAAATCGTGGATCTTCCCGGCATCCGTTCGGTACTTCCTTTCCGTGAATACAGGACCCTGATCAGAGGCTATTTCCCCGGGAATACCGGCGCCCTTATTCGGGCTGTTCCCGGTAATCCGGAACAATACGATCCCGCTCTGGAACAGTACTTAGGAATCCGGGGCGGCAAATTCGATTTTTCCGCTGAAAATTCAATCGTTCTCGGTACCGGACTGGCTCGGGAAATCGGAGTCTACCCCGGGGAAACGGTCAGGCTGGTTACCTTCGGCGGGAGCAGTTTTTCGAGCCTTTCACCAACGGAGGATATTTTTACGGTAACCGGCATTTTTCAGTCCGGTTATCAGGATTTTGACCTCGGCTGGGGATTTATCAATCTGGAGGACGGGAAAGAGCTGTTCGGAGATGACGGTTCTCTGGTATGGGGAATTAAACTTGATGACCGATACCGGGACCGGAGCGCGGAAAGGCGGATACGCGCATTACTTCCGGAAGATAACGTAAACGTGGTTTCCTGGCGCCAATACAACCGCAGTATATTCGGAGCCCTCCGGATGGAAAAGGTGATGATGATGGTTCTTATCGGCCTGATATTTGTTGTTGTGGGGACGAACATCTATCAATCCCTGCGCCGTACCGTCCATGAACGGACCGAGGAGATCGGTGTGCTAAAAGCCGTGGGCGCGTCACCTGCCGGGGTCAGTTCGGTCTTCCTGCTGGACGGATTCTATGTAGGATTCAGCGGAGCTTCTCTTGGTACCTTGCTGGGGCTTCTTGTATCAAGCAATATTAACGGGGTTTTCCGGTTCATCGAAGACGCGGTTAACTGGACGGCGTCTCTAGTTATGGTATTGTTTCCGGGAAGCGGATACCAGGGAGAGCAGTTTTCTATTTTTTCTCCCGCCTATTTCTATTTAACCGAGGTGCCGGTTAAAATATTTTTCAATGAAACTCTGCTTATTTTTTTGTTTGCCTTGGCATCATCCGTGGCCGCGGCTTTTTTTGCTTCCCGGCATGCCGCCCGGATCAAACCCGCCCAAGTATTGAGGTATGAATAATATGAACGCGCTGGAACTGCAAAACGTTACAAAAGTTTTCTCAAACGGAACAGAAAAATTAACAGTTCTTGATGATATTTCTCTCTCCGTTCCCTCCGGCAGTATTACCATTATTACGGGGGAGAGCGGGTCCGGAAAAAGCACCCTCTTAAATCTTGTGGGCGGTCTCGACCTTCCCACCGGCGGTTCCATTCTCTCTTTAGGCTATCCTGTGGAATCCATGTCGGAAGAAGATCTGACAGAGTACCGAAGTACTAAACTGGGGCTGGTTTTTCAGTTTCACTATCTGCTGAAGGATTTTACAGCCCTGGAAAATGTGATGCTGCCTGCAATGATCGCCGGGGTGCCGAAAAAGGAAGCTCGGGATAAAGCCATGGAACTGATTCGGGATGTCCGGCTTTTAGACCGGAAGGACCACTATCCCACCCAGCTTTCCGGCGGTGAGCGTCAGCGTACCGCGGTTGCCCGCTCCCTGATCAACAGTCCCGGATTGATCCTGGCTGATGAGCCGACCGGTAATCTTGATGAGGGGAATTCCCGGGTTGTGGAAGAAATTCTCTTCTCTCTTGTGAAGGAATACCGGAAGACCCTGGCACTGGTTACCCATGATGCGACTGTCGCGTCGGCTGGAGACCTGAGGTTCCATCTTGAATCGGGAAGGCTGGTTCCGGTATGAGATCCCGAATTTCGGTCATGCTTGCCTTCCGTTACCTCACCGGTGCCCGTACATTAAAAAGGGGCGGCGGAAAAGGCCGTGTGCGTCTGGCCGTTCTCGGCATCGGACTCAGTCTGGTTCCCCTGGTGGTGGTGCTTGAAGTTTCAGACGGCATGATCCAGGGAATCACTTCCAGATTCATCGAGACCGGGACGTATCATCTGCAGATTATCCCCCCGGAATCAGCTGAAGCTGAGGATATGGACGCGGCGGCCGAAAAAATCGCCCTTCTTCCCGAGGTATTATCGGTATCTCAGGAACGGCAGGGATTCGGTCTGCTTTCGTCCCCGGGAAACCGAAGCGGGGCTTCCGTCCGGGGCATTCCGCCGGACCTGTGGCGGACAGATTCCGGTTTCAGCCGCTTCATCCGGGTGGACTCGGGCCGGTTCGATTTATCCGATCCGGATTCGGTCATACTCGGATCCGCCATAGCAAAGGACTTGGGGGTCGAGACGGGAGACCGTGTGAAGCTGCTTACCGTCAGGAGTTTGCCCGGGCGTCCTTATCTTCCGAGAATCAGCTCATTCCGAATCACAGGCATCGTTTCTTCTGGATACCAGGATCTGGACAAGCTCTGGATGTTCATCCCGTTGGAACGGGCGGAGCGGGTCCTTCCCCCGGAGGATTCCCGGAAATTTATCGGAGTCAAGGTTACCGACCCCTTCCTGCTCCGGAAATATTCGACCGGCAGAGGATGTGATGAGGAGGCCGGATTGTCCGGTGTCATTACATTTCTCTCCGGAGAACGGGAAAATCCGGAGCTCTGCGGAACAATAAGACGGATCCGGGAATTGCTGCCCTCCTCCTGGCTCGTATACACCTGGTACGATCTGGAAAAATCCCGTTATATGAGCTACAGCACGGTAAAGCTGCTCTTGATGTTCATCATGGGATTGATTGTATGTGTTGCGGCCATCAATATTTCATCTTCCTTGGTGATGATGGTGATGGAGCGGAACCAGGAAATTGCCATTCTGAAGAGTATCGGCGCCTCCCCCGGGGTCATTTCCCGTACTTTCATAATTACCGGATTTTTTATCGGATTTTTCGGAACACTTCTGGGGATTTTTCTCGGCATTCTCGCGGCGATCAATGTAAATGAAATCCTGTTGGGTGCGGAATGGATCATAAACGGTATGGGGACCCTCTGGGAGCGGCTCGCCGCGCCCATTCTGCAGGTGGATTCGGGAGAAGTTACCATTTTCAGCGGGGAATTTTATCTCGAACGGATTCCGATACGGCTCCACGGGAGCGAATTGTTTCTAGTGGGGATATTTTCCATAATCCTCTGTTTTGCCGCGTCCCTCTTTCCGGCCCGGAGTGCCGGTAAGATCAGACCTCTGGATGTATTCCGGAGATACTAAATCACAGCAATTCCCGGTCAACTCCTTGTGTGAAGAAGTGGCCATAATTACATATAATATAAAAATTTAGATCGGGTTGACCGGGAATTGCCGCATATTTTTTTTCGCGGAAAAACGGCAATTTCCGGTGATTCCGATTTATGTAATTGCTTGTAAGAAAACAATTTATAAATTTTATTGCAAATGTGATCACCGGAAATTGTTGTCTAAACCACTGTTTTTTTTCCCGTTTTTCAGGTACAATATAAGCATGAAATGTGATGTTTGCGGAAAAGGTGACGTAGTCATGAATATCCAGCAGATTCTCGGAGAAAAAAAACTGGAAATCGGTCTGTGTCAATCCTGTGCCAATAAATATGGAATCAGTAAAAACGCTGAAATACTTCAGACAACCACTTCGGAGCTTCTCCAGTCTCTGCTTCAGGCAAAAGGGAAGGGCAGCGGATCGAAAAACCGGATCTGTCCCCGGTGCACTCTTACCCTTAAGGAATTCAAGAAATATGAACGTTTAGGCTGTACCGAATGCTTCAATGTCTTTAAATCGGAAATAACCGCTATGCTGCGGGATAAAGAGATGGGATCCCGGCATACGGGAAAGTTTCCCAATAAACTCAGCGCGTATAAAACCTTTTTTATCGACAGGGAACGAATCCGGAAGAAACTTGAAACTGCCATAGCCCGGGAAGATTATGAGCGGGCGGCGAAACTCCGGGATCGGCTCACGGAACTTGACCAGTTATGAGCGGTATTTTCAGTGACTCCGGAGGATGGTACGCGTCCGATGGACCCGATTCGGATGTAGTCATCTCTTCCCGTATACGGCTTTCCCGTAATTTAGCCGAGTACGCCTTTCCCGGGCTGATGAATCCTGATGATGAAATCCATATCGTCGAAGAAGTCTCCGATGTATTTTCTCATATCAATGAAAACGATAATTACGTCCCAATCGACATGGATTCCCTCTCGGCCATCGAACGCAATGTTTTAATGGAACGGAATCTGATAAGTGCTGATTATCCGGAAAAGAAGAACGGAAAAGTATTCCTCCGGAAGGATCAAAAGGTTATCACTGCGTTGAACGATACCGATCATCTGCGGCTGGTAGGAATGGACGGAGGCCGGAATTTGGAAAAGATCTTTGAAGAGGTGGATGTATTGGATTCGGCCCTGGAAGAAGGACTTGATTATGCCGTCTCAATGGAGTGGGGATATCTCAATACCCAGGTCGGGAACATTGGAACCGGTCTTAAAGCGTCCGTAATGCTCCATTTACCCGGTTTGGTGGTTACCTCCCTTTTAGACAAGGCCTTCGGCATCATCAATAAGATGGGATTGGCGGTTAAAGGTTTTCTGAGTGAGGAGGAAGGTTCTCTCGGAAACATCTATCAGGTTTCGAACAGAATTTCCCTCGGGTTAAAAGAAAAGGAAATAATCGAAAAACTGAACGCGATCACAGAACAGCTGGTGGGATATGAAAAAAAAGCCAGGGAAGAGCTTCTAGAAGCGGGATATCTTGAGGTGGAAGATATTGTTTTCAGAGCGTACGGTATTTTAATGAATTCCCGGGTTATGTCCTCCAAGGAAGCAGTAAACCTGCTTTCGTCTCTCCGGCTCGGAATCGCTCTTGGTTTTATCGATACTATTCCGCTTCAGGTGATAACCTCGCTGTTTTTTCTTACCCAGAAATCCCACGTTCTGAATTCCCTGGGTATAAGCAGCGATGATTTTGATGATTCCATGATCAATGCCCAGCGGGCGGTAATTATCCGGAACACCCTGGAAAAATACTAATGCAGACAAAAATGGTCAGGAATTAAGTGGACAACTAAGAGTTTTACTTATATACTATTTTTATAAGATAAAGTATTTTCCTGTTGTTATTCCGGAGGCTCGGAATGAGGTTTTTTAAAAAATCACACAAAAATTAACGTAAAGAGCCGGTTTTTGTATTATATTAAGCATAGGGTATCCTTTGGGAAGACATTGTTTTCTGTTGATGAATGACGGGGTATTGATCAACAAAAAACAGTCAATCCTAAAAACGGAGCAGATCCGTTAAGGGATATGGAGGAAATAATGTTTAAGGGTTTAACGCAACGCGCACAGAAGATTCTCACCGTTCTCGCCCAGGATGAAGCCAAGCGGTTTCACTCCGATCAGCTTTTGCCTGAGCATATCATGCTGGCAATTCTTAAAGAGGGAAACGGTTTTGCATACAAAGCTTTACAGAAAGCGAACATAGATCCGGTAAAGATGCAGGTGGAAATCGAGAAATCGATTCCCCGGCACCGCAGAGGGTTTATTCTTGGAGACGTGCCCCCGTCTCCCAGAGGAAAGAAGGTACTTGAAGATTCCGCTGAAGAAGCGAGGAATCTGAAACATGAATATATCGGTACGGAGCATCTGCTCCTGGCATGCTGCAGGGATTCCGAGGGGGAAGCGACAAAATACCTTCTTCGGAACAGTATAACCGCGGACAATATCAGGCAGATTATCGTGGAGATGAGTGATGCCGGTCAGGGAGCTCCAAGATCATCTTCCGCCCAGCAGAAGCGGAAACCGGTGAATGTAGGCAGCGGGAAGAAAGGTACGCCCACAGTGGATGAATTTTCCCGTGATTTAACCGAAGCCGCAAAAAACAGTAAACTCGATCCGGTGATCGGCAGGAAGAAAGAAATCCAGCGGGTCATTCAGATTCTGGCCAGGCGAACCAAAAATAATCCGGTTTTGATCGGCGAACCCGGTGTCGGGAAGACAGCCATTGTGGAAGGGCTGGCTCAGCGGATTGTTGAAGGCAGCGCGCCGGATGTTCTTACCGGGAAAAGGGTCCTCACACTGGACCTGGCCTCTCTCATCGCGGGAACAAAGTACCGGGGTGAGTTTGAAGAGCGGCTCAAAAGGGTGATGAAAGAGATAGTGACGGCGGGAAATATCATTCTATTTATCGATGAGCTGCACACAATTATCGGAGCCGGGGGCGCTGAGGGAGCAATTGACGCGTCAAATATGCTCAAACCTTCTCTATCCAGAGGAGAGATACAATGTATCGGCGCCACCACGCTGAATGAATACAAGAAGTATATCGAAAAAGATGCCGCCTTAGAACGGCGGTTTCAGACAATATATGTAAACGAGCCCTCTGTTGATGATACTCTGAAGATCCTTCAGGGTATTAAGGAGCGGTACGAAGAACATCACAACGTATCCTATACCCCCGGGTCTCTTGAGGTTGCCGCCGTTCTGTCCCGCCGGTATATCACCGAGCGGTATCTGCCGGATAAAGCGATTGACCTCATAGACGAGGCCGGTTCACGGAAACGGATCAGCAATTCCGACCGTCCCGATGAATTAAAAGAGCTGGAAGAGGAAATCGACCGGTTAAAATCGGAACAGCATGCCCTAGCGGCTTCACAGAATTTTGAACGGGCTATAGCGGTCCGGGATGAGGTGCGGGAACTGCAGAATAAAGTCGAAGAAATGAAGGAACAGTGGCGTCTCTCGCTGAAAACAGAGCAAAACATCGTTGATTCCGAAGATATCCAGTTTGTGATTTCCGAAATAACCGGGATACCTCTTTCCAGACTGGTTCAGACCGAATCGGAAAAACTGCTCAATATTGAAGATGAGCTCCACAAGAAGGTAATCAGTCAGAACGAGGCAATCTCGGCGATATCATCGGCCATAAGAAGATCCCGGACCGGTTTAAGCGCCCCCGAGCGGCCTTTAGGCTCCTTTGTGTTTTTGGGACCAACCGGGGTAGGAAAGAGCCTTCTGGCAAAAACCTTGGCGGAGTTCCTCTTCGGAAACGAAGAGGCCCTGATCCGCATCGACATGTCCGACTTTATGGAAAAATTCAACGTTTCCAGACTTGTCGGTTCACCTCCCGGTTATGTTGGGTATGAAGAAGGCGGTCTACTCACCGAAAAAATCCGCCGCAGACCGTACAGTGTCATACTGCTGGACGAAATAGAAAAGGCCCATCCCGATGTGTTCAACCTGCTTCTGCAGGTACTCGAAGAGGGGCAGCTGCAGGACAATCTGGGTCATACGGTTTCCTTCCGGAATACCGTACTCATTATGACTTCAAATGCCGGAGCACGGGAAATTACCCGGGAAAGTATGGTCGGATTCAATACCGGTGAAGGTATTATGAATCAAAAAGAAATCAAGGCGTCCGCGATGAATGAACTGAGACGGTTCTTTCGACCGGAGTTCCTCAACAGGATAGACGAGGTTGTTGTGTTCGACAGTCTTTCAAAGGATGACATCAACCGAATCCTGAATATTCAGCTCAGTGAAGTTCAAAAGCGGCTCTCTGAAAAAGAAATTGTCCTGGAGGTCAAGAAAAAGACCAGGGAATACCTGGTGGAAAAAGGATTTGACCCGACCTTCGGTGCTCGGCCCCTCAGAAGGGTAATCCAGAAAGAAATTGAAGACCCCCTCTCCATGGAAATCCTCAAAGGAAGATTCTGGAGCGGAAGCCATGTGATGGTGAACATCAGAAACGGGAAGATCTCTTTCCGGGAGAAGAAGGGGAGTTCCAAAAAAGAGCCGGCCTTGATTAATTAACGGAGTATCACGAAATAACTCAGGCTGTCTATTTAGGTAGGCAGCTTTTTTTGTAATGCCACCGAACGTGGACATAAAAACACCCTAACCCTCAGTCGTATATATAC
>CAYLLE010000030.1:0-32162 GCA_964384485.1 uncultured Spirochaetales bacterium
ATATTATATGAATTATGGTCTCTTCTCAATCACAGAAGGAGTTGACCGGGATTTGCTGATGATGGGACAGCAATTTCAGGTGATCACATTCGCACCGGAAGACAGACGGAATCTTTACCGGATCTCGATAAAGTGCCGGTTGATATACCGGGTTCTTTCCCCCGCTTCTTCCCGGTACCCGCTCAGGGGAAAATCATCAATAACTCTATTATAAAGGCCGAGAGCTTTTCTCATATTCCGTACATCCGGGTCTGTTTCATACATCCTGGCCAGTACCATGAGTAGAGCAGCCCGCCATTCATCATCTCCGGTAAAACTGTTTACGTATGACTCGAGGAACCGGAGCGCATCAGCCACATCTCCCTGCTCAATAATCCTCGCCGCGGCAGCCTCCGCTTCTTCCGGGTCATCTCGCGATACCGCGTCATCAAGCAGGGCAAGGGGTGATGTTTCCGTTATTCCGGGTGGTTCAGGAGACTCAATTTGCGGATCAGAAGGTTCATCGGGAGACGCTACCGGTTCTTCCTCCGTTAATTCCTCCGTTAATTCCGGCGTTTCAGGCTCTTCCGGTTCAATCGGTTCCGCAGGAACCGTTCCGTCCGGAAGCTCGGTCCCGGTTTCATCCTGGGGGACCGCGTCAACAATAACATCCCCCTCTTCGGTTGTCCCGGCGGAAAAATCCTGCCGCTGAAATGCCAGCCGGTACGTCCCGGGACCTTCATTAACAAGGAGGATAAACGATTCTCCACCCGGTGTTGTAACTTTTTCTATGAACTCCACCCCCGGCGCGCCTAGAAAAATCCATCCCGTTCCCGGCAGCTCCACTGCAATCCTGTTTCCCTCGTCTATCTCGGCGGTCAATTCGGCTAGGGCGTCATCAACCGCGTCTCCATCCCCGGCGGGAGGTACGGCGGTGTCAGCAGGCCCGGGCACGGCAGAGGGATCCGGTCCTTCGGATTCTTCCGGTTCGGGAACGGTCTGCGTTGCAGACGGTTCGGGATCAGCCGGCTGTGAAGGAGATTCGGTATCTTCCGTTCCTCCAGGGAGCGGGTCCGGTTCCACCGGTTCATCAGGAACGGACGGAGCAGCTGACGGTCTATCCGGAACGGACGGAGTTTCCGACGGCGGCACTGTACCGGCCTCCAGGTCCTCTCCGGGTCCGACGACATCTTCAGGGGTCCGGTCTTCCGGATCCGACGCCGCTGTCCCTGGTGTTTCCCGCTCTTCCGGAGCCGGCACGGGGGGAGCGGGAATCACCGGCTGGGAAAAAGCCCGGGAAGGGAGCGGTTCACGGCGGAGTCTTCGGGGAACGGCAACCTGGGGATCAGGCGCGAACTCCGGTCTGCTAAGCTCTCTATCCGGAGAGGCAGAAGAAATGTCCGGCGCCTTCGCGCCTTCGGAGACCGGGACGGGACGGTCCGATTCGGGAGGTTCCAGTGTTTCGGTATCGGATACTGCTGTTTCGGTCCCGGGCGGTTCGGATTCGGTAGGGGGGGGAGCCGGGGCATCCGGTGTCAGTGCGGGAGGAGTTTTACAGGAGGAGAAAAAAAGACCAGAAACAAGGATTAAAAAGAGAAGCGCGCCCATTCCGATGTGCTGGTTAGGGAATACTCTCAAACATTTCCTCCAGATAATTCCGGTTCTCCTTTTCTAGATACTCCAGCGCAATTATCCTGGGATCCAGCCAAAACCGGCTAATATCCTCCTGTGACCAATTCTCTTTCGGCACCCGGTAGAGATCGGGGCCCCTGGAAAAATATTCCCGGGCGGCGTGCCTCTCAGACGGGTATTTCATATCCTCCAGCGGATCTCCCCCGTCGGGGAGGAGCATATAGCCGTTCCCGGTGACTTCGGCGGAATCCGGCCGGGAAAGAGATACCGCAATAATAGTGATGAGAGCGGTAACGAGTCCGAGGCCGGTAAATGATAATAGAATTATCTTTTTATCAGGCATACGTCTTTTCCACCGCTTTATCGAGCCGGATAGCAATCAATTTGGACACACCCGATTCTTCCATGGTGACCCCTAATAAAGTATCGGCACAAGTGACCGTTTTTTTATTATGGGTAATGATGATGAACTGCGAGCGCTGACCGAATTCCATCAGCATCGAAGTAAAACGTCCCACGTTGTTTTCGTCTAAGGCGGCATCAATTTCGTCAAGCAGGCAGAACGGAGACGGTTTAACCATATAGGTGGCAAACAGCAGAGCCACAGCGGTAAGGGACCGTTCACCTCCGGATAAAAGGGCGATGTTTTCCAGTTTTTTTCCCGGGGGCTGTACATAAATTTCGATACCGGACTCCAGGACATTTGCGGGATCCACAAGTTTTACTTCGGCCCGTCCTCCGCCGAAAAGCCGGCGGAAAAGAACGTGGAAGTTTTTCTTAATTTTTTCGTAGGTAGCTACGAACATCTGTGACGATTCTGTTCTAATCTCCTCAGTAACCCGAAAAAGATCTTTTTTGGCCTTTTCCAGATCCTCAAGCTGATTGTTTAAAAATTCATACCGCTCTTTGACTTCGGCGAACTCTTCCGGCGCCATAAGATTGATATGCCCGAGGCTCCGCTGTTCCTCATTGTTCTTCTGAAGCTGATCCCGAAGATCCCGGGCGGAGGCGGTTATTTCAAAAATTCTGTCCTCAAACTCAGTAAGATCCCGGGAATGACGCTCCTGAAAATTGGAATAGATGTTCCGTATTTCTGTGGTTATTTCGGTCAATTCCATCTGGAGTTTTTCCACTTCCCCCTGGAATCTGCCCAATTGATCCATCAGGGATTTTACCCGCTTCTCTTCGGTCATCAAATCTTTGTTCCGTTTAGAAATGCCCTTCTCCAGGCTGCTGAGTTCATTCCGGAGTATTTTTTCTTTTTCGGCCAATTCCTTTTTTTCCTGCTCCAGCTCCTTTATCCGGGCAGAAAGATCGCCCATCCGTTTCCGGCTGGCTGAAATTTCTTTTTCATTTTCCGCAAGAAGATGTTCCTGTTCCCCTATTTCTCTCCGGTTCCGCGCCATGGTTTCCGTAAAGCCGTCGATTCTTGTCTTAATTCTGGCCTTACCCACCTTTAGTTCCTCTAAGGTGCGGCGATACTCATCAATTTTCTTTGAAAGATGATTATTTTCTTCCCCAAGAGCGCCGATTTCTTCCCGCCTCGCTTTTACCAGCTGACGGGAAGCGTTGAGTTTTTCGTCTATACTCCGTTTCCGGGTAATAATACCCTGAGGAGCAAGAAACTCATCGAGGAAGGCAGGGGTAAGGGAGCGGTAGGAATCCAAAATTCCGGGAAGTTTCTCGAGTTCCTTGAGCGCCCCTTCCAGGGAGGAAGCGGTTTCAGTGATCAGGCTGTCCACGGTTATACCGGTACTGCCCGCGGCTTTAAGGTCGTCCAGCCGGTCTTTCCGACCTTTGATGACAATCATGACCCCTTCCACGGTCTGTTCAATTTCCGTTTCCAGCTTTTCCCGTTCCCGGGCGGAATATCCCGATTCCTTGAGCCGGTTGTCCAGCTGTTCCACGATATCATCGGTCAAAAGCCGGAGATCGTTCTGCAATTCTTCCTGCTCACCTTCGGCTTTTCGGATGTCACTTTCCTTTTCCCGGATTAGATTGTTATTCCGGATGATTCGGTCCGAGGCCTGTTTTATGCTGTTTTCAAATTCGGAAATATTTGTGTCGATTTCCTGTACCTGTTTTTCCTGTTCCTCTTTTTCTTTCTCAACCTCTGCCAGAGCATTTTTGATGGATTCTATTTTCAGTTTGATATTTTTTTGTTTGACCTGATCCGCCGCGATAACCCCTTCAACCTCGCTCCGGCGTTCGGCAAGGATATTAATCTGATTCTCCTGTCCGTTCCGTTTTAGTTCGATGCCGTAGAGATTTTTCTGGCTTTCAATCAGTTTATTTTCCATGGAATTGACGATATCCAGGTTTTCTTCCAGATTCTCGTTGATCTTGTCGATCTGTTCCTTTACTTCTTTCCGGTCCCGGATCTTTTTTTCTAAGTCGACGGATTTCCGCTCCTTATTCTCCAAAAAGCCTTTTAGCTTTAAAAGCTTCAGGTCCCTTTCCAGAATAAAAGCGTCTTCCCGGAGCTGCCGGTGCCTCAGTGTTCTCTCCGACTGGATTTTTAAGGAATTATAACTCCGTTCCACCTCACCGAGAATTCCGTTTACCTGGCGGATATTATCTTCGGTCCGTTCAAGTTTCCGCTCAGCCTCCTGACTCTTTATCTTGTATTTGGTGATGGCGGCGGCTTCCTCGAATATTACCCGACGCTCCTCGGGTTTGTTGGAGAGGATTTGATCAATCTTTCCCTGTTCCATAATGGAGTAGGCAGTCTTGCCGATACCGGTATCAAAAAAAAGCTCCCGTATCTCCTTGAGCCGCACCGGGGTGTTGTTGATGGAATATTCGCTGTCTCCGGAGCGGAATAAACGTCTTTTTACTTCAATCTCCGGAACATCCAGGGGGAGAATCCCCTCCTCATTTGACATCACCATGGTAACCTCAGCGACATTCAGCGCTTTCCTGGCCTCGGTACCGTTAAAAATGATATCTTCCATACGGTCAGCCCGGAGAGTTTTCGTGGCCTGCTCTCCCAGCACCCATTTGACTGCATCCACAATATTACTTTTCCCGCAGCCGTTCGGCCCGAGAAGAGCGGATATTCCGGGGGAAAAATCTATTTTACTCTTATCGGCAAATGATTTAAAACCGAATAGTTCAATACTCTTAAGAAACACTAACCCTCCCAGATAGGTTATTTGAGGTATATGCTAGTGTACCCCATGGAAGAATTCTGGTCAATCGAGCTGTGGAATGCATGGGGATAGGATCTTCATTTTTCTTTTTTCATGAACGCCACAGCTTTATCGAATCCCTGAAGAAAATTATCAAGATCTTCCTTAAAAACAACAACTTGATGCCGTTCAAATCGCCCGTCCCTTGCTTCTTTTTTACTTTCCACGAGATTTAAGTAGAGATCTCCGTTCCGGTTCTCTTTGACGTTAAAAAAATACGTTCTTTTCTCTGTCGATGCTTTTGATGAAAAAACTTCACCTCTTAAACCCATTATTTCCTCCTAAGTTCTTTTTAATACTGTGAATAAAGTCCGTACATTTCCAACGCTGTTCCGATTACTCCGAACTGGTCCGTCAGCAGACCTTCATAACCTGACGGACGTCCGTCCCAATAGCGCCAGTCCACACCGCTTCCGGTTCCTCCAAAGCAGAGTCCCGCGGTAAGTCCTCTGCAGAGTTTGATCAAGAGTTCTTCCGCCTCCTTTTTGTATCCGGCAGCATTTAGTCCCCGGACAAAATGCCTTGCCATGGATTGGGTACGACCGCCGTTCTGGTAGTATCCGAACGGGAATCCCTGCATTATATCAGAAAGATCACGGTCCGGAATAGGGCGGAGATTGCCGGGGAGTCCGAGGACGGGATCGGGCATTCCGGCCCGTTCCGCCTCTTTTAAAAGGTTTCCGAGAAACCTGCGGGAATCCTCAGGATCAATTACACCTGAGGCCGAAGCCGCACCGTTGGCCGCCAGGAAGGCGTAGTCGTGAAGCTTGTCCTCCCGGCACCGCCATCCCGCGAGCCAGCCGGTGTCGTGATTATAGAAGGTTTCCCGGTAATTCGCCTTCAGATTCTCAAGCCATTGGTCCACGCGGGGGATTAAATCGCTCAAAGGCGATCCTTCGGCGTTGACCGCGGCGAGGAAAGACAGAAGACCTTCATAGAGGATTGCGTTGGTCAGGGCGTCTTTCCAGCCGTACGAAATGACGTCGTACCAGCACGTGCTCCACTGTCCGCTTCCGGAAGTTCCGGTACGGTACGGACTTTCGATCAAACCGTCTCCGTCCAAGTCACGCTCCTTCAGGGCGGTAAACCGGGAACGGATCTCACCGGCGAAACGGGCTGTCCATTCCGGTGATCCTGCTTTCATGTATTCCGCCAACCCGGTAAACGCGGCTGTCCCGGTCATGAGGTATTCATCCTCCGCATCGTGTATCCTGCCGTCCTGAATAAGATTTCCTGCCGCGTACCCGGGTCCTCCCGTCAGCCACCGTTCCAGGGAGAAACGGAGCAGTTCCGAGGCGGGAAACCCGGGAAATAGTTCGCCGCTCCGGAGGGTATGGGAAGCCCAGGTATCCATGGAGATGGGGCAGTGAATAGAGGCACCGTTGTTGCTTAATGTTCCGGTGTCCGCCCGGAAGGTCAGTGCGACGGGAAAAACATTCCGGACCGCGCTGCGGACATCGTCCGGAGTTTCGTCATCCAGCGGAATATCCGCGGTATACGGAGCGAAGGTCACCTCACCTTCTCTCCGGCCTGCCGGAATAATCCAGTCACCCCGTTCTCCCGGTTCTTCAAAAAGCTTAATTTCCCACATGATCCGGCCGCCGGGACGGTCAGTTTCGGAGCGGAACATAATTCCGTCCGATGCTTCTGTTTTTAATGCGCCGTACCCGGGTATGACAAGAAGCAGCGGGGGTTTCATCAGTCCGGTCTGCCCAGTCTGAACAAGGTTCCCCGCGGCGTGAACGGGAGACACAGCCGGATCAAGGGTGAACCGCCAGAGGGCGCTCTCCGACGCGGTGACCGGAACGGTGTTTTCGCGGACCGCCTTAAGAACAAGCCTGTGGTCCGACAGTTGCCACTCAACTCGGTAGGTAATACGGCCGGTATCTTCGGATATATCATAGATGATACCGCGGGAACCGGGGCTGGATTTCCCCCTGAACCTGAACCGGGTGTGGGGATCGGCTAACGGTCCCTTGCCGGTTTCTCTGAGTATGACCCCTTGGTTTATGTTACCGGGACGGATATCAAGCAGATTCTTACTCTTTTTATTTTCCGGTCCAATTGAAAAGAATGAGCACGCCGGACGGTTCAGGAAGTACCGGGTCTTTATCCAGGAATTCCCGAACTCGGCCGTTCCCTCTTTACTGCCGGATGGTCCTTCGGCAGAGGCCAGCGTGTACTCACACCGGGGAGCCGGAACAGGTGCCGCCGGCCCTTCAACCGTAAAAGCCCCGGCAGCGAGATTCCACGGTGTCCACCAGCCGTCTATCCCGGAACGGCGGATCTCCAGGGACAGACCGGAAGTTGTAATTCCGTCCAAGCTGATCCAGGTAAAGGAGGCGTCATTCGGTTTCTCAAGATTCCGGAAATACTGAATTTCACGCCATTCCCCGTTTTCAAAGGAAAGAATCCGGAGATCGGTAATCCAGTCATTATCCTGCCTGCTTCCGCATTTATGGTACCCCTGAGCGGAGCGGTACCCCATACGTTCTATCTTTACCGGTTCATGAGGAAGAAAAAGCCGTGTGTGAATTATCCGCGTCAAAGGGGCCCCATCTTCCCCGGGAAGGGGCTTAACCCAGAGGGACCGTACTTCCGAAAGGGTCCTCCGGGAGGAAAAGTCACCCATGGGCGGATCTAAATCGTTTATGTTCAGAAAATCAATCATGCCTATAATCTACTCACTTTTATCCTGCTCAGCCAGACTGAAACCGCCTAAGTTTCCCGGACGAGAATGGCTCCCCAGCAGGGAGAGAGGGAAATCCGGAGGATTCCGCCGGTAACCTGATACTCTTTCCCGCTGTTGAGCCGGTCCGTCACCGTTCCTTCCGGAAACGGCATCTTGAGCTCTATAGGCAATTCTCCGTCGCTGCTGTTTACCGCGGTTATCACCGTCTGATCCGGATTCTGTCTAAGAAAGGCAAAGGTTTGATGATCAGTATGCAGAACCTCAAATTTCTTTCCCGTCAGTCCATGGAGCACTCTCCGGAGAAAGGCAAGTTTTGTGATAACTGCTTTCAGGTCCGGGTCGGGAGATTCCCGATAAAATATAGCCGGGTCCATTTAACTTTGATGCCCCGGGCGTGGAACTCCGAAACCAGGCCGGCAAGGGTTTTATTTTCACCGAGTCTTGAATCCACCGTGCGGTAATCCGCGGTGTCGTAACCGTGGCTCCCCGATTGAAATACCGGTCCCAAATACACAGCAGTAATCCCCAGGGATTCGATATGATTAATCCATCCGCGTATTTTGTCGAGTCTGTATACCGGTCCTGCTTCGAATTTATTTTCACCGGGGGCGCCGCATGCGCCGAGGGGATAAATATGATAAAACACCCTGTTGTCTATCCATGTCATGTAACACCTTCCTATACGATATCTCTCGTCTTTACGAGAAAATTCCGTGCATAAATATTTTAACCAATTCCTCGGCATGCTCTCCGGTAAGACCGCTCCCCTCTTTCTCATACCGCAGTACCGCGGCGTTCACTGCTCCGATGAAACTGTCTGTCAGGATTTTTTCCTTCCCTGCCATATTCAGGTGGACCGCCGCCATCCGGGAAAACATCCCTTCCACGATGGCGTAATGTTCCGTGTTGAGTTCGGAAACCACCCGGCGGGGTACCGAGTCGGCGGGTGAAAACATGAAGGAGAGCTGCATCCGGTAAAAATCGGGATTCCCCAGAGCAAATTCGAAATAGGAGCGGGTCAATCTGATAAGCACCGGCAGTACGTCCAGGTTATAGTCTCCCGGATGCGCCGTATACTCGGCGGCTTTCCTGAGCTTGCTGTGAAACAATCGGTACCGTGAGATTAAAAGTTCCCGGAGCAGCCCCTCCTTATTGCCGAAGTAGTAATACAGTGTCGGTTTTGTTATGCCCGATTCAGTGCAAATCTCCTGTACCCCCACCGCGTAGTATCCCTTAAGGGAAAACAGCCGGAGGGCCGCGGATAATATATGATTCCGGTTTTCTCTTTGTCTCACAGTACTGAATATACCGATCGGTATAGAAAAGTCAAGGGGTGGACAAAAAATACCCGGTTCACTATATTAAATTACAAATGAACCGAATAACCGTCCTTATCAGCATAATTGTCTCAATTATTATCACCGGGAGAAGAATATATCCGGCGGACGGTTGATTTGAACTGATCAGACTATAGGGCCCGTCCTCACCGGAGGACGGGCTTTTTTTTTGTCCGGAAAAAACAGGAAGGAGGATTGAAAAATGAAGAAAAGAAGGTATCCCAAAGTGGACAGCTGGTTTTCGATTAATGAACTGGAAATGGAAGTGCAGCAGTTCTGGAAAGAAAAAAGGATTTTTGAAAAACTCCGGAAGCAGAATGAAAACGGCAGACCCTGGTCTTTTATTGACGGTCCGATAACGGCGAATAATCCGATGGGGATTCATCACGCCTGGGGCCGGTCTCTAAAAGACGCCTTCCAGCGGTATTACAGCATGAAGGGCCGGAAACTCCGCTACCAGAACGGCTTTGACTGTCAAGGTCTATGGGTTGAGGTTGAGGTAGAGAAGGAGCTCGGATTTACCACCAAACGTGATATCGAAAACTACGGAATCGGTCCGTTCATTGAAAAATGCAGAGACCGGGCAAACCGGTATGCCTCGGTAATAACGGATCAGTCTAAGCGGCTGGGATACTGGATGGACTGGGATAACTCCTATTACACGATGAGCGAAAGGAATAATTACACCATCTGGCGTTTTTTAAAACGGTGCCACCAACGGAAGCTCATTTACCGGGGTCATGACGTTATGCCCTGGTGCCCCCGGTGCGGAACCGGGCTGTCACAGCATGAGCTTTCCGAGGGCTACGCCGAAACAGTGCACACCTCGGTTTACGCGGCTTTTCCCGTTTTGAACCGGAAGGGAGAACATCTCGTTATCTGGACTACGACACCTTGGACGCTGAGCGCCAATTCCGCGGTGGCGGTAAATCCGAATGAAATATACACGCTGCTGTCGGACGGAGAAAAGAAGTACTACGTTCACGCGCATCACGCGGACAAAATTTCGGCAATGCTTGAACGGAAACGGGGTTTACCGGTCAGAAAGGAGCGGCAGGTTCCGGGGCGGGATCTGGCGGCATCCGGGTCCCGGTACCGCGGCCCCTTTGATCATTTTCCCGAAGCGGGAAAGGCGGCACAGGCCCACCGGGTCATACCGTGGAATGACGTATCCGGTGCCGAGGGAACCGGTCTTGTACATATCGCCCCGGGGTGCGGAGAAGAAGATTATGCTCTGGGCAAAGAATTCGGACTGCCCTCCCCTGCTCCGCTGGACGAAAACGGAAGATTCATCCGGGGTTACGGGTTCCTTTCCGGCATGGATACAGCGGAGGCGGGAAAAGCGGTTATCGGTGAACTGGAAGCCTTGGGAATACTGATCGGTACCGAAGAGTACCGTCACTCCTATCCCCACTGCTGGAGATGCGGTACCGAACTGGTCTACCGGCTGGTGGACGAATGGTACATCGCCATGGACCCATGGCGGGAGGAGATCAAGGCGGCGGTGGAAAAGATAAACTGGATCCCCTCCTACGGCAAGGAACTGGAGCTGGACTGGCTCTCCAACATGAGGGACTGGATGATCAGTAAGAAACGGTACTGGGGATTGGCTCTCCCCATATGGACCGATGAGGAAAATTCATACTTCGAAGTCATGGGCAGCAGGGAAGAACTCAAGGAACGTGCTGTTGAAGGCTGGGAGGAATTTGACGGCAGATCTCCCCATCGTCCCTGGATCGACCGCGTTAAACTCCGGGGCCCCGGGGGCAGACTGCTCAGCCGGATACCGGACGTCGGAAATCCATGGCTCGATGCCGGGATCGTCCCCTACTCAACCACCGGGTACGGAGAGAGTGATGACTGGAAGACCTGGGTACCCGGGGACTTTGTTACGGAATCATTTCCCGGACAGTTCCGGAACTGGTTCTACAGCCTCCTCGCCATGAGTACAATGCTCGAGGGAATACCTCCGTTCCGGAACCTTCTGGGCCACGCAACCGTCAAGGATGAAAACGGCCGGGAGATGCATAAATCCTCCGGTAACGCGATATGGTTCGATGACGCGGTGAAAGAAGCAGGTGCGGATGTTCTTCGGTGGTTATTTTTTACTCAGGATATCCGTAACAATCTTAATTTCAGTTTTAAAGATGCCAGGCAAATCCGCGGAAAATTCTTCAATACCATCTGGAATGCCCACGCGTTTTTCGTGAACTATGCCGGTACCGCCGGATTCGATCCGGCATCGTCTGCTCCGGCTTGGGAAAATATGCCGCTTTTGGACCGGTGGATTCTTTCCCGTCTTAAATCAACTGCCCAGTCGGTGGACCGGGCATTCGGCGAATATGACGCCCGGAGGGCCGCCATGCATCTTGAGGATTTCGCTGAAGTGCTTTCAAATTGGTACATCCGGCATTCCCGGAGAAGGTTCTGGCGCGGGGAAGGCGTAGACGCGGTCAGCGCCTTTCACACGTTATACCGTTGTCTGGAGGTCTTTTGCAAACTTGCCGCCCCCCTGGCGCCCATGACCGCGGAAAAAATGTACCGGAATATCAGCGGCCCGGATCCGGATTCCCGGGAAAGTGTTCATCTTGTTCCGTTCCCGGAACCGGAACAGATGGGTTGGGAAGCTGAACTTGATAAAAAGATGGATCAGGTCATGAGAATCTCGGGAGCCGCACTGAAGCTGCGGAAACAGGCGGGGATAAAGATCAGACAGCCCCTCAGGAATCTCAAGGTATGCCTGAGTACCGGAAACAGGCCGAATGCCGAACTTACGGCCCTTATCGCCGGTGAGGTAAACGTTAAAAAGGTTGAATTTCTTCCCCCGGGGACCGAAGTGCCCCGAGTATACTGCGCCGAACTGGATTTAAGAAAAACAGGTCCGAGGTTCGGACGCCGTATGCCTGAAATACTTGCAGCATTCAATGCCTCCGGATACGTCCGGGAGTCCGATTTTGCCGGTGAACCGGGAGAGCTTGTTTTGGAAACGCCGGGCGGAAGGGTAACGATCCTGAAGTCGGATACAGTTTTTAAAGATAGGATCCCGGAGGGACTCGGGGTTTCATCTGTACAGGAAGGGTGGATAGCCCTTGATACTACTCTGGATGAGGAGCTCCTGGAGGAGGGTCTGCTCCGGGACGCGGTAAGACGGATACAGG
Source organism: uncultured Spirochaetales bacterium (assembly GCA_964384485.1). Classification (GTDB taxonomy): domain Bacteria; phylum Spirochaetota; class Spirochaetia; order CAYLLE01; family CAYLLE01; genus CAYLLE01. The sequence continues at coordinate 11,990 of CAYLLE010000030.1, forward strand.
TGCTCAGAAAGGAATCCGGGCTTGAGGTAGAGGACCGAATCAGTCTGGCCTATTGGAGTGATGAACCGATTTTGAGAAAAGTCCTTGGGGAATACCGGAAATATCTGACGGAAGAACTTCTGGCGGAAGAGATAGTTGAAACCGGAGAACCGGGAAGGGAAGCTTCTCATACAATCGATTTGTCCGGCAGGAAGCTATACGTCGGGATTTCCAAAATAGCCGCGGGAATCGGGGACAGGAGCTAGGAGTAGCTCCTGTCGAGATTATACGCCGCGCTGATCAGGGCCAAATGGGTGAAAGCCTGCGGGAAGTTTCCTAGCGCTTCCCCGCTTGGTCCGGTCTCTTCGGAGTAGAGCCCAAGATGATTAGCGTATCCGAGCATTTTCTCGAACATGAGCCTGGCCTGGTCGAGCCGGGAGGGATCGGTTCTTCCTGCCCTGGTCAGGGCTTCGGTAAGCCAGAAACTGCATATATTGAACGTTCCTTCATTACCGCTTAAACCGTCGGACGCGGCGGAAGTGTTATACCGGTAGGTAAGGCTGTCGGACACCAGTCCTCCTTCCTGGGGAGGTTTCATGATTTCGTTCAGGGTGCTGAGCATGCGGCGGTCGGTGGGTGAAACAAAAAAAACCAGGGGCATGATCAAGGCCGCGGCATCAAGCACAGTACTTCCGTAGGACTGCACGAAGGAGCGGCGTTCACGGCTGTAACCCTTCTCCATTATATCTTCATATATCCGGTCCCTCCCGGCAATCCATATATCCCGGTCTCCCGGAAAGGACCGCTTATCTGCGAGACGGAGCCCACGGTCGAGGGCAACCCAGCACATGAGCTTTGAGTAGGTAAAGTCGGCCCTGCCTCCGCGCATCTCCCATATACCTTCATCCTTTCTCTGCCAGTTTTCGGTGACCCAGTTGAGTAGTTTCCTAAGCTGCTGCCAGAAGTCGTACGAAATGGGAGCTCCGTACTTGTTATAAAGGTAGACCGAATCCATCAGTTCACCGTAGATATCCAGCTGCAGCTGATTATACGCGCTGTTTCCAATCCGTACCGGTCCGGAACCTTTATATCCTTCCAGATGATCCAGCTTCGCTTCGGTTAGATTCTTCCGGCCGTCGATACCGTACATCGTTTGCAGTGATCCGTCAGGATTAAGGTCGTATGTCCGCTCTTCGATCCAGGACATAAACGCCCCTGCTTCCTCTGTAAAACCGATCCGGAGCAGCCCGTAAAGCGTGAATGCCGCGTCCCGGATCCAGGTGTACCGATAGTCCCAGTTCCGCTGACCGCCGGTACGTTCGGGAAGTCCCGCGGTAACGGCTGCCACAATCGCGCCGGTAGGCTGGAACGTAAGGAGTTTTAACGTAAGGGCTGAACGGTTAACCGTCTCCCGCCATCTCCCCTGATAGGTCGATTTCGAAATCCAGCTTTTCCAGAACGCGATTGTCTCCCGGAAAAGAGTTACCGATTCATCCTGATTGAGTTCCCGGCTGCAGCAGCCTCCGTCGGGGATGCGGTGGAAATCGAAAGTGGCTGACTCGTTTTCCCGGAGCCTGAAATCACCGCAGACTCCTCCGGGGACGGAATTCGATCGGGGAACATGGTTCAGGTCAATCGGACCGCTCAGTCCCATGGACAAGCCGGGACCGCGAAAGACGGCACGGTTCCCTGATACCTCAGTTTTACCATCCCCTCTTGCGTAATCAAACGCGGGACGGCATTGGAGCCGGAACTCCATGTTTCCCCGCACCATGGTCAGCCTTCTAATGATCCGGTTGTTCCGCTCATCGCCGTCATCCGAGATTATGGGCATGAAATCGATCAATTCAGCTACACCTTCCGGTGATAAAAAACGGGATACCAGCACATTTGTATCCGGCCAGTAAAACTGTTTATGGATCACATCGGGAGATTTCGGGGCTATGGAGAAAAAACCGCCTTTTTTATCATCCAAAATGGCGGCAAAAACAGACGGACTATCGAAGTGGGGAAAGCAGAGCCAGTCAATGGAACCATTTTTACATACCATTGCCGCGGTCCGCATATTTCCGATCAATCCGTAGCTTTCTATCGGTTGATATGCCAATGAAGAACCTCCGTATTTAATCTAATAGTATTTCCGGAGGGTCTCAAGCCGCATAACATAAGGAGTTGACCGGGAATTGCTGATCCGGTATATGGTAATTGCTGTTGAAGCGCCTACCGCTTTGACGAAGGTGCTAAAACCAATTACTATATTAAATGGCTTCTATATTTAATTTTTGTTGAAGAAGGAGAAAAAAATGCCCAGCATACGAGATTTTATTCTTCAGGTAAAAAAAATATATTATTGGAGCGGGTGTCCCGTTGAACACACCGTGGCTGGGGAACTGAAAGCGAAATCTCTCTCTGAGGACAAAATTACCAAGGCTGAAACTCTGGAACCTGAAGAAAACACCCTGATTCTGGGGATCATGTCTGATAAGCGTCTGTGGCAGGAACTGAAAATTCCTGTTAATGATCAGGATGAACATTGGACATATTGCCGTTACTACGGCAGGAGACTTGAATTGTACGCCTCGAAAGAGCACCTATTATACGGTTTGGGTTACTGGGCGGCAAATGAGGGACAGCGGATTCCGCTGGAAGAGGCGGAAAACGGAATACTAAGAAAAACGGCCTTCCCTGTTCTTCGGCCTGTTTATGATTCATTTCTTAACCAGTACGCCCGAACTGTTGAAGATTTCGATAAAGAAGCGTACATCAGGGAATACGCTATATCCGGTTGTTCCCACATCGAAGCAAACGGACTGGCCTATCACGTCCCCTTTGAACGGGGTCCGAAAGGTGAATTACTCCACCGCTTTTATACGTACTGCCCGGCTCTTGATCAGTTCACCGCCTCTTTTTTGAATAAAGGTATATATGATTCCGATTATCTCCAGGCCAATATGAATCATCTTAAAGAAAATGCCGCCCTGGCCGGAAAGTACGGACTCAGGGCCGGTCTTCTCTGTTTTGAACCCCGTTCAGTTCCCGACGAGCTTCTGGAACGGTTTCCCCATCTCCGGGGAGCCCGGGTAGACCATCCGATCCGGAGTTTCAAACCCCGGTACAATCTTTCCACGGCACATCCGGTCGTCCTAGAGCATTACGGTGAAATGGTCCAGAATCTTCTGAATGAGGTACCTGAGCTGGATTATCTTTCGATATGGTCAAACGACTCCGGGGCGGGATTCGAATATACCGATTCCCTCTATGTGGGCCGGAACGGCGGCGGCTATGTTACCAGGGAGTGGAAGGGTGATGAGGCGATAACTGAAGCTGCCGGGAAAAATATCGTCCGGTTCATGAAAACGCTCCGGGATTCCGGACGTACCATAAATCCCCGGTTTCGGGTTACCCTTCGGTTTGAACCTTTCGCCAAGGAACAGGTATACATATGGGAAGAGCTTGGTGACGGTTTTGGTGTAGAAGCCGCTTCTCTTCTCGCGAAGGGATGGGAATCGGCCTATGCCCACCCCGTTTATCCCGACATGGAAAAGACATACACGAATGATATTATAGATACCGCGCTCTTTAATTCCTTTTCCCCGGAAGAACGAAAATATATAGACGATCTTGAACAGAAAGGATCATCGGCGGATTTCTACTTTAATCCCGGAAGTTTTTGGAACCATGAACCCTTATTAGGGATACCCTTTCCCCGGCTGGTTCATGAGAAGCTTTCAGCGGTACACGCCCAGGGGGTTAAAAATTTTGCGATTGCCGGCGGTACCTGCCGGCGGGATTGGGTCCCGTATGATATCAACCGGGAGACGATCAGACATTTTCAGTTTGACCCGGATCTAAACTTTGACCGGTTCCTAATAAAACAGGCCGGTGAATGGATCGGCCAGGATATGGCGGCCGACCTTGTTACCTTATGGGAACTTTTTGATCAAAGTTTCCGGTTCTATCCCATTCCGGTCAAAATCTACTCCACCTGGTCGGTATGGTACCGGCTCCTGATCAGGCCGCTGATTCCGGACATAGAAGCTGTTCCGGAAGCGGAACGTAAATACTACGAGGAGTTTCTCCTGGCAACCAGCCACAACAGGAACAGGATCGATCTTCGCTATGATGTGGGATTCGAGCTGACCACGGTAAACCGGGCCGATGCCGCGGTCGGGGGAATGGAAGAAAATCTGTTTCCGTCCCTGGACAGGATCGGGAACCACCTCGAAGGCATGAAACAAAAGGCGTCCCGGGAACACGAAAAAAAGGCCGTTCGCGACAGCGAAGAGCGGTACCGGGCCGTCGCCTGCTGGTACAGGAATCAATACAACACCGCCCGATGGATTGCGGGTGTACATGGCTACCTGGAGGCACAGGAGGAAAAAGATCGGGAAAAACGGCTTCAACAGCTAAAGGATATGATGAAGGACGAGATCCGGAATACCCGGGAACTTATCGATCTGATAGAGAACGCGGAATCAAAAATAATGATTTTTTCTGAAAAAGGTGAAACCACCTTCATTTATTACCGGAATAATTTTACCGGACAGCTTAGACAGAAAATCCGGCTTACGGAACTCCACATGGATGATCTCCCGAGGATTGATCCTGATTTTCAGTGGAGAGTACCGGGCTTATAAGAAAGGAGCATCATATGGACGGACTCGCAATCAAGGGCACTGTTGACTATTTGCCCGAACCGGTTTTCTCATGGAAAATAACTTCGGTCAAAAGAGGGGCTGCTCAAACAGCGTATCAAATCATCCTCTCCTCGTCCCTGGAAAAAATTCTTGCGGAAGAGGGAGACGTCTGGGATTCAGGAAAGGTCGAAAGCGACAAGGTGTCTTCCGTACCTTATTCCGGTCCCGGTCTTGAGCAGAAGCGTGTATATTTCTGGAGAATCAGATGGTGGGATGAAAATGATGATCATTCCCCGTGGAGCAGCGTTTTTTTTCTGGAAACGGGAATAGAAGAATGGAAAGCGGAATGGATATCCATGAAGACTCCGTCCGCCTACACTACCCCGAAAGAACCGAGGACCGGGGAATCTCAGGAGTATTTCGCTCTTTATTTCCGGAAAGAATTTTCAGTGCCGGAAAAAGATGACAGGGAGATTGAATCCGCCCGATTGTATGCTGCCGGTCTCGGTTTTTACGAGGTTCGTCTGAACGGCATCAAACTGGGAGACGCGGTTCTTGAACCTCCCCAGAGTGACTACGATAGGGGAACTTACTCCTCAATATTCGATATATCACACCTTATCAAGGAACGGAACTGTATCGCCGCCGTGGCGGGGAACGGCCGGTATATAGAGACATACGGGTACGGAAAACCCCGGGTGCTTCTGCAGGCCGAAATCCGGTACACCGATGGAGATAAGGAAACCGTCGCAACCGACGGAACATGGCAGGTATCCCACGGCCCTATCCGGGAAAACAGCTTTGTTCACGGCACCCGGTACGACGCGAGAAAAGAAATGCCCGGCTGGGATTATCCGCGGTTTTCCGACGGAAACGGTACATGGGAACAGGCGGTAACGGTTTCAGGTGTCCCTGTTTCACGCAGGGGGATGGAACCGGTGCAGATAACCGAAATTATTGCCCCGGTTCAAATTTCCAGTCCGGAAAAAGGGGTATACATCATCGATTTCGGCAGAAACTTTACCGGAGTTGTCCAGGTTACAGCGTCAGGCGAAAAGGGACGGGAGATTACCCTCAGACACGGGGAACTCCTCCATCGGGACGGAACCCTGAATACCGCCACGAACAAGACCGCCCTCTGTACCGATTACATCATCCTGAAAGGATCCTCTCTGGAACGGTATTATCCCCCGTTTACCCAGCACGGATTCCGGTACCTCGAGATAACCGGCTACCCCGGGATTCCCACCCTGGAATCGGTACGGGGAATCTGTTTTCATTCCGATGTGCCGAATACCGGTAGTTTCGCGTGTTCAAACCAGCTCATCAACAAAATTAACCGCAACATCCGCTGGGGACAGCTCGGAAATCTGATGAGCATTCCTACCGACAGTCCTCAGCGGGACGAACGGCAGGGATGGCTGGGTGACGCGTGGCTGGTGGTTGATGAATCCATACACAATTTCGATATGCTCCGGTTTTACCGGAAGGTCCTTAAAGACATTGTCGACTGCCAGCGGGAAGACGGCAGTATATCCGATGTTGTTCCCCCCTACTGGCCCCTCTACCCGGCTGATCCGTCCTGGGGTTCGGCTTTCCCCGTAATTGCCTGGAGTCTCTACTGGTATTATGATGATGAAGTCACTCTGGCCGGAATTTATCCATATCTTGAAAAATACTACCGGTTCTTAAATGATAAGGCAGAGGGATATATTCAGAAGGAGCTGGGAAAGTACGGGGACTGGAGTCCTCCCGGCAACCTATACCCGAAAAAAACCCCCCTCGCCCTGACGGCAACCTGGTCCTATTATCACGATACCCTGCTCATGGAAAAGATCGCTTCCGCGTTGGGGAAACCGGATGACGCTGAACGGTACCGCAGAGAAAGTGAAGCGGTTAAGGACGCGTTTAACGGTGAATTTCTCACCGGCCGGGCTTACGCGATCAACCAGATGAGTCCGAAAGACCGGATGCCCGGGCAGACATCGAATATTCTACCTCTGGCGCTTGATATGGTACCTGAGGAAAAAAAGGATGGGGTAATACAGCAGCTGAAGGAGGGGCTTATCAGGCTTCAGGGAAACCATCTTGATACCGGGATCATCGGCACTAGATACCTATTTGATGTTCTCGACCGGCTGGATATGTCTGAGACAGCTTACCGGGTCATCAACCAGGAATCATATCCCGGATACGGATACATGATCCGGGAAGGTGCTACCACCCTTTGGGAACGGTGGGAGAACCTGGAGGGAGGCGGTGTAAACTCTCATAACCACATCATGCTGGGCAGTGTGGACACCTGGTTCTACGGTACATTGTGCGGGATCAAAGCCGCTGAGCCGGGATGGCGCAAGCTGATAATAAAGCCTTTTTTACCGGAAGACATGAGTTTTGCCTCCGCAAGCATCGAAACCGTCAGAGGACTTGTTAAATCATCCTGGGAAAAAGATATCTACAGTATCAATCTTAATGTCACCATACCCCCGGGGAGTACAGCGGAGGTATGGGTGCCCTGCGTAAGTGAAAATGTCTTTATATTTGAAGGGGATACCATCATCCTGGAAAAGGGAAAACCTAACGACGATGTGCCGGGCATAACATATGCCGGAGACGGAGGCAATTACGAAATCTTCCGGCTGGAAAGCGGATGCTATTTCTTTGAGTCCCGGGAGGCCTGATCAAACATCAGGCCTAGGTCATACAGTTCAGCCCTCTGTCCAGGCTCCCGATAATGGAATTCAGGCTTTCTAGACCGACGGAAATTCGGATGAGTCCCCGGGGGATACCCAGCTTGCCCGAATCTTCTTCGGATATTCCTACACCGGGAAAATTGAAGATACTCTCGAATCCTCCCCAGCTCGGTCCTTCCTGAAAAACGGTAAACTCCCGGCTCCCTTTTCGGATAGCTTTCGGCTGAGCCCGGGGTATAAAACTCATGACTCCGGTGAATCCGCTCATCTGCTTCTGAGCCAGCTCATACTGCGGGTGGGAGGGCAGACCCGGGTAAAAAACCTGCTCCACCATCGGATGCTGCTCCAGGAAACGTGCGACTTCAAGTCCGTTTTTCTGATGCCGCTCCATCCGGACCGGGAGGGTCCGGAGGCTCCGGATCAGCATCCAGGCGGTTCTGGGATCGGGAGAAGCGCCGATCATCCCCCGTTCAAATCCGCGGACTACTTTAATATCGTCTTCACTAGCCGCCATACATCCCGCGATGATATCGGCGTGCCCGCCGAGATACTTTGATACCGAATGAACTGCCATATCAATACCCATTTCAAGGGGATTCTGAAACAGCGGTGTTGCCCAGGTATTGTCGATAACCGTTTTGATTCCCCGGCTCCGGGCGAATTCCGCGGTACTCCTGAGATCCTGAAGGGTAAAAAGATTCGAAACCGGGCTTTCCAGATAAATGAGCCGGGTATTGTCTTGTACCGCAGAGATAATATTTTCCAGATTTTCCGCGTCTACCGGAGTGAACGTGATATTGAACTTCGGAAGATATTTCTCGAAAAACATCCGGACCGGCAGATACATCTGCCGCGGCCCCACCGCGTGGTCTCCGGACTTTAGAAAGTAAAAGATGGCCGCGGTAATAGCCCCCATCCCGCTCGCGAACATAAGGGCGCCTCCGGCTTTTTCCAGCGCGGCGATTTTTTTCTCAGCTGTTTCGACCGTGGGGTTGTTGATCCTGGTGTAAGTGTACGGAGTCGGGGCGTCCTTCCTGCTGAAAAGGGAGTTGGTGTAGAGCGGAGGAACCACCGCGCCCAATTGTGAAGCCGGATCTTCTCCAAAATGTGCGCAGATGTCCTCCGGTGAAAGTTCCTCGGATTTGTCTCCTGCGGTTACCATTTCCATTCACCTTTTACTTTCCTGAGCCCGATCGTACGGTCCATATTTGTGAAAGTTGTAAAGTAGACGGTGAACCGCCCGGGAACAGGGGGTTCACTTCCCCGCATGTCGTCATCAAAATAATGCTCACCGAAGGCGGGACCGGCTGAGATCCCGGCTCCCCCATGCAGCACCCGCACATCACCTTTCCGGACTGTTACGTGATTTCCGGCCTGTGCTTCGGTAACGAATGAATCACCCTGCACAACTCCCCCGGGGCTGAAAGTGATTTCAGCCTTAACGGGCACCCGGTCGCAGCCTTCGCTCACTATCCGGATGTCCGCCCCGTCCCGTTTCGGTGTAACCGTGACGGTAAAGGCAAGTTCAAGCTTTTTCGCGATTCCACGCCTGGTGTGATCCATGGAACTCCAGTCCGGAGATTCCGGCGGGGGATCCAGCGGCAGCCGGTAACCTCCGAAGGCGCGGAATTTCAGGACAAGGCTGTCGCTGGTCTGCTCCAGAGTTTCACCGCGGAACTGGGCAACGGCGAAAAAGCTGGCGCAGAGTTTCATTGAGCAGAGAAGATCATCTACCTGCATGAACAAGAATTCTGAGTTGTCCCGGAGCACGGTCAGACTCATGTCGCCCCGCCGCTCCCGGTAGATCCCCGAAACAGGAAAAAAAGAACGGTAGTCGGTGTTCATGGGCTTCATTTCCGGTTCGAAACTCTTCAGCGCAGGATGAAGCATGTAGAGGGCCAATACATTCGGCGCGTTTCCCCGTTTCAGACAATCCCGGAAGATAGAATCGGCCATCCAGGCGTATTCCGGCAGATTCCGCTTCAGGGCCATCAGCAGATATAAGTGGTAATATCCGGTGGGGAAGTATTTCTTTGCTCCTGCCCCTTTGTCCTGACGGGTGGAATTCTGGGTAAAGATGCTTCCGTCGGGATCGATATAGGAAATCATCATGTCCAGGTTCCGCTTTACATGGTCGAGATAGCTGTCGTCGCCGGTTTCTTCCGAAATGATAATAAGGGCGTTGTCGTTCACGGTATTGTAGACTCCGGAAGACTTCTCCGTAAACTCCCCGTATTCATCGCAGTCGATCCCTTCCGCCAGATATTTTAGAGCCGCTTCCTTGAATGAATCCCGCCCGGTAATACCATGACTAAGCAGGAGCCCCGCCGTGATTACCCAGCGGTGGTTCGGGGTGTGGAAACCCCCGGTTTCCATCCCCTCGCTTGCCTTTACGATAATATCGTAAAGCCGCTTTTTAGCCGCTTCCGTTTTTTCATTCCCGAATTGCTCAAGAAGTCTGTAGGCCTTTCCCAGATTATGCATGATGAATCCGTTATCCGGGGACGAATAAAAGTTTGTCGTAAGCAGGTCCCAGGTACCATCGGGGCGCTGGGTACGCTCCATATGTCCCAGGGCCGCGCTCATGCCGTCAAGGACTTCCCGGGAACTATAATATGCCGAATCGGGATTGAGGTACACCTGGGTGTAGTGCATAAAGGCGCCGCAGGTGTTTCCGGGATGAACCAGACCAATATCGGGTGTATAAAACCCCCCGTCGTTAAAATCACCAAGAGAATGTATCTGTTTTTTTAGATGGTTTTCCGCCGCTGAATCGGCGGAAGCCGTTATTTGCTTATAATGATGTTTCATGTTGTCTCCTTATCCAATGGACCGCATAGGCTGAAGCGGTGCCGCAGGATCGATTCCAAAATCCAATTTTTGAGTATAGCCGGGTAGAGTATAAGATAAAATACCGCTCCCCAAACCTGCGTTTACCCAGGGCGAGCCGTAAAGCGGCCAATCCTGATACCTGACAATTTCACTGTTTACCCAATGATTTCCTCCATGCTCAAACCGGAGTTTGTCACCCGCGACGGTCTCGGTTTCCACAACCGCCTGCTTTTTCCACCGGGTAAAATCGGGGGACCGCCGGGAACGGGCATCCGCGAACTCACGGAATCCTGAGAAATCGGCCGCTTCCGCCGCGTCTATGATAAGCGCGCCCTGAGGATCATGAATTCTGAGGAGCCATCCGTCGATAAGATCACCTCCCCTGACCATGATATTAGAGCTTACCGACTCGATTATCTCTTCCCACCGGAACGCTCCGTGTATATAGAAGGAAACATAAAAGGTCCCTGCCTGGGCGGTGAACCATCCGTTTTCATACTCCCATTCAAGGGATTTGGGCAGGTACATATTGATAAAGGGATTCTCGTCCGTTTCCGGTATCCGATAAGTGATGATAGCCGTCCCTTTATGCTGCATCATGGCCTCGTACGGTGAGGCACCAAATAATCTGTCGGGATACTGCAGATACGGCTTCCCCGTTCCGATATTTCTGCCCGCCAGCTGGGGCAGATCGGAAAGAAAAGCGCTGAACCGTTTTGGACTTATATAGGGGTGATTGCACACTATTTTCGCGTGATGCTTCGGTCCTTCCCAGGTGAGATCCCAGGATACCAGGTCGATCGGTCCCCCCGGCTCGGGCAGGTTAAGCTGAGCCGTTCCTAACGCGAAGGACTTGCTCATATAGGTGTATTTGTAAACCGGACCGGCGGGCTGAACAGGATGACGGTAAATATTGCGGGGTGCCTTTGTCTTTTTAACCACATGGGCTTCCTCCCGGTTATGCGCAGCTTCGATAACCGCGACGGGAGGCCGGTAATCCATGACCGCCAAAGGGGTAACGAAGCCGGTTTTGTGTTCCGCCGAGTCATAATCTTCCAGGTAATACAGAAAATGGATACCCCGGACAGGTCCGGCTTTTGTCCAGGTATTCTGCCGGTATCCTTCCCGGGCGTGGGAACCGGCGAAGGCGCCTTTAAAGTACTCCAGGGACATGTCGGTAAAAAAAAGAAGAAGCATTTTTTCAGCTTTTTCCCGCACCTCAGGATCCCGGGAAAACTGATGCAATCCCATAGTAGGTACCATGTGTTCCGGCATATACGATGTGGAATCATATTCGTGATGTCCCACCATTACCGACCGGTCCATCATCCCTAAAATCCAGCGTTTCGCCTGGCTGTGCATATCTTCCGGGGTAAGACCGTTCCACATGGTCTTCATGCCGGGCCAGGCTTCGGCAGCCAGAAGATTCCCGGTGTAGTACATTAGCCAATGATTTTCGGTATTTCCCCGTTCAAGCTGGGCCGTTTCCATATAATCTCGGATTATCTCTCCGACGAAATCCGGAAGCACCTCCCGCCACCGGCAGTAAAAAAGTATGGCCGGTAAAACTTCGAAAGGACCGCCGTTTTTTGATGCAAGCTGTTTATCCAGGACCTTCCGTATTTCTTCTTCGGTAATTCCGTTCTCCATAAAGGCGTGAATTGTCCAAAGGGAACACCCTCCCTGGGCGATATCATTCAGGTAGACTTTGGCGTTTTCGTTTACTTTCCTGTTATAATCATTCTGGTTCATTATATTTCTCCCTCAGCAGCCAGGGCGCAGTTCACCCTTTTTAATCCCGGTTCATTTTTCCACCGCCTTCCGCCGTTTTCCGAATACCATATGCCTCCCCAGTTTGTACCGGCCAGGACAAAATCGGGATCATCCGGAAACATAAGCAATGCTGTAGCCGCGGGACCGGGAAGTACTTCTGTCCATTTTCCATACGGAAGAAGCCGGAAGATACCGGACTCTGTTCCGGCATATACCGATTCGCCGGAGGCGGATAAAGCGTATACCGCCTGATTCTCTAAACCGGACGCCGCGATGGTCCAGGAGAAGCCGTCTCCGCTCCTCCATACACCGGCCGTATCAGTTCCGGCCCAAAGGTCGCCATCGTATTCAATGATTGCCCGGACAGGAACACCGGGAAGGTTTGTCCGGTGGACTTTACTCCCCCTGTCGGTATATACCAATACGCCCCCTTCGGTACCCGCTATCCATGTCTCCGAACCTCCCGAATTCGAAACATACAGTGTGTTTGTGTAGGTTTCGTTTACCGACAATCCGGCGTTAAAGAATCTCCACTTCGGGGGACCGGAAAAATCCCTTTTAACAGAAACCGCAACGCCGTACGGGCTGGCGGTCAGGAGGCCTTCATTCCGTGAGTACGCGGCATCCAGGACTTCCGTAACAGTTTCGTCATGGCGCTGAATCCAGTTTCCCGTTCCTCCGGAGGGAAGTTCCCATATACCGTTTGATGTGCCGACCCAGGTTCTACCGGCGTGTCTGCGGACAGCATTTACCGGAAATTTGAACCCATCTATCGCTTCCGCTTTTTTCCCGGGACTCCATCGATACAACCCGATTGAACCCAGAAGGACAGATTTTTCTAACATAAATAACTCCTTTCCGCTTTTTACGGACTTATGAAAAAACCTCCGGTCCTGAAACCGGAGGTTCATGAAAGCACGGTCTCCCGTAAGGGGAGACTGGATATGTTTTTAGACAGCGTCTTTGTAGCCGGGAACCTCGATTTTGTCCAAAAGCTGACCGATAACAGCGTTTTCTGTGGTACCTTTCGAAGTAAACTCGGATTTGATGAGAAGCCTCTTGTTCAGAATCGGGTAAGACATCTCTTTTATGTCTTCGGGGACAACATAATCCCGGCCGCGGATTGCCGCTAGAGCCTGGGCGCCGCGGTAGAGTGCCAGGGAACCGCGGGGAGAAACTCCCATATAGAGCCGGTTGTCTCCTCTCGTTTCGTCGATGATCTTCATGATGTAGTCTTTTATACCGTCATCCATCGTGACTTCCAGTATGGATTTCTGCATTTCTACGACTTCTTCCATATTAGACTTGGTTTTTAACGCTGAAATCGGTTTTTCTTCTTTTCTCTGGTCAAGCATAATCCTGGTTTCAGAATCCTTGTCGGGATATCCGATATTCAGGGCTAAAAAGAACCGATCCTTCTGCACTTCCGGCAGAGGAAATGTTCCCTCTGATTCCGTGGGGCTCTGGGTCGCCATCAGGAAAAAGGGCACCGGGAGCGGGATAGATCTGCCTTCCACACTCACCTGACCTTCCGCCATAGCCTCCAGCAGCGCGGACTGGGTTCTAGGAGTTGCCCGGTTGATTTCGTCTACCAGCAAAATGTTTGTGATAACGGGACCCTGCCGGAACTCGAATTTATTTGTTTTCTGGTTGTAGATTGATACTCCAAGCACGTCCGACGGCAGCAGGTCGGGAGTACACTGCACCTGGTTGTACTTTCCCCCCAGGGTCTTTGCGATTGCCCTGGCCAGAATGGTTTTTCCTACACCCGGAACGTCTTCGATAAGAACGTGTCCCCGGCAGAGAATAGCAACCAGGAATTTTTCAATGATATCCCGTTTTCCGTAAAATATTGTTTCCACTGAGTCAATTATAGATTCGGCCCATTTACTTACCTTTTCCAATTTTTTCTCCTCGTATTAAAGTTTGTTAGTTCTTTGTAACTGTTTTCACTTTGTCAAAATATGCTTCCCGGTAATCGTCTCCGATGTCGTGTCCGGAATACATAATCCGTTCAAACATAGTACCCACCTCAATGACGTCCGACTTTAAGTCAGGCTGTTTATTAGCAATCATCGAGGAAAACTCAACCGGCGCGTGGGAGTACCGGAAATTGAGGTCGTATTTTCTGGCCCATTTTGTGTACCGGAAAAATGCCTTTAGTACCCGGCTGTGAAGCTGCCGTTCCCGCCGGCTTATCTGGGGCTTTTCTTTGGGCCGGGTGCTTACCCGCTCCAGGGCTTCTTTTCCCTGTTTCTTTATCCTGCTCCACGCCTTAAGCTCACGTTTGTGTTTAAGCTTTTGAAAAAACGATTTGATAGAATCAACCACGCTCTTAAAACTTGAAGCTATCGATTGCCACGAAGATTTAATGGCATCCAGAAGCATGGAGCTGCGCTTGTCCTTTTTCCTGAACAGCGGTATCAGCAGGAATGCGAGGAAAGCTAACCCAATGATGGACACAATAATAATCATGACGTACTGAACAATATCGCTGCCGCTTCGCTGAGCGCCCAATGCACGGGTGGCATCGCCTAAATAATCGGGGACTTCCGGGTCCATATCACCGAATTCCAGATCCGGCATTTCGAATTCTTCCCTTTCCCGCTGCGTCCTTCCTAATGACTGCAGCCATTGAAAGAAATAGCTGAGATACGCCTCGGGAAAAACCTGACGTCTGCCGGTTACAGGAATCATGATCAGTACTATAAGAATAAGTAGGATGATCATGGTGGCATTTTTCTTCCGCTTTAAATCCTGCTTAACAAGATAGCCCTCAGAGAGGATAACCTGCCGTTCTATGAATCCGTTAATGGCGGACAGGAAGAAGAACTGTACTAAATAATACAGAAAAACAAGAAAAATGTTTCCCGTAGTAAAAGGAATACGGCCTGCCCACACCACAAGGACGATTAACACAAAGTTTACGAACATACCGGCTATAATGAGTTTCCGGATGTTCTGCAGGTTTTTAATTACCTCTCCGCCCTCGTGAGTAAACTTCTGATATGTTTCCTTTAACTCACTTTCTGATTTACCCGTGAAAAATCCCAGGAAAAGTTCGCGCTCCCTGAGTTTCTGATGAATCGAATATGAGAGGAGCCATTGCCCGCACAGAATCAGGAGGGGTACGTAATAAATTATCGAATCGAACCGGAACTGACCGGAGAAAAGATCTCCGAACAGTATCATAATCAGAAGCATCCCGAAAATGACTACGAACACGAACTCCCTGAGCCTCGGTCCGATTCCGGCTATCTTCTCTTTATAGAGCATGTTCCCGGTTAAATTTTCACTCAATCCTGCTAAAAGCATGACCAGCCAGAACAGGGGTGGAAAAAGATCTCCGCCTCCAAGTTCAAAGGCCCGGTCAAAAGGCATGACAATGGTCACATACAGGAACAGGAAAGGAGCGAATATCGAGAATATGGGATGTATCACTCTGTGATAAAAATCAACCCGCAGTAGATTATCTTGTGCCTTCGTCTCGTTATTATCCATGTATGATTTCCTTACCAATTTCTTTTATAGAGACTACGCTCATACTTGCCCTGAGAATGTTAGTCTCTTCCTTTTCCATAATGGATTCGATCTGGAGTACCTGGATGTTGAGTCCCTTCCTGCGCGCACCGATCAGGGTCTGTGCCTGCTCTTCGGACACGGG
Source organism: uncultured Spirochaetales bacterium (assembly GCA_964384485.1). GTDB lineage: Bacteria > Spirochaetota > Spirochaetia > CAYLLE01 > CAYLLE01 > CAYLLE01. Next base: position 27,568 of record CAYLLE010000030.1, read on the forward strand.
GGGTGTTACCACCATCACCTTTACTCCCATGGGCAGATTTACACCCGATTTATAGAGAATTTCGTTGAAATCAATGTTGCCTTCGGAAGGTTTTAAAGAAGCAATATGTTCCAGCATCCCCTGGGCGTGTTCATATCCAGCTTTGATGGGTACGATGGTGTAGCCTTCCTCCTCGTCCTTCGGGAGACCCGTTGAAATCAGTCCGATTTCCTGCTTCAGCGTTGCGTAATAAAACGGGATTGACGCGGCAATTTCTGCCGCCCGCTCCATCAGGGTTTCCCGGTACCTCCGGGGATAATCATCCTGAGAAAAATTTAGAACGGTGAGTACCGGAAAGTACATGGTGGCATCATACTCCATAGTAAAAAGCTTGTTATTTTTTGCCGAGGCTTTCCAGTTGATCCGCTTCATATCGTCTCCGGGAACATATTCCCGGACGCTTCTGAACTGGGTTACATCTTCGTACATCTTGTTGTCGATAGGAAGGGACCCGGACGGGAGTCCCTTAGAGTAAATAAAATCCATCGGATGGATCGTGGGATATACGATAACATTTCCGTACGTTTCAATCTTTTTCTTCCAATGGAAAAACCCCCAGGGATCTGAACCGTTCAAATTTACAGGACCTACCGAATATTCACCCCGGTTATGTCCCCGGGCTGTGTAGGTTACGGTCTTTGTCTCATAAGGTCCTAACCGGACCAGAAATGTGCCTTCGGTAGAGAAAAGCCTTCCCCATGTATCCGTCACGGTAAAATACGGGATGGGGAACAAGGAACGGTTTTTTACCTGGAGCTTCAGTTCGATATCGTGCAGCTTTATTCCCCGGGTTGTCTCCTCCACTCTTGTTACCGTAATAAACCGCGGTATGATAAGGCTGTAAAAAGCGTTAACCGCGATGAAACCGATTATCACTAAAATGATATAACGGATAAAATCCACCGGACTAAAAAGGAGAAAAAACGAGAAAAAGATTGCCAGGAAAATGAAAGCCGCTATTCCTTTTCCTTTTATCTTCATACCGTTTCCTTTGGTGATGGTACCTCAACCCGTTCGATTAGATCTTCGATTGCTTTTTCTTCGTTGAGACCCTTGAGCAGGTTTTCCGATTTTACCGAAATCCTTTTCCACAATACCGGGGAAGTAAGTTCCTGGATATCTTCGGGAATAACCTGATTCCGGTCGCGTATTGCCGCGAGAGCCTGGGCGCCTTTGTACAGAGCCATAGACGCGCGGGGAGAGGCGCCGTTCTTCAGACGGCTGTCTTTCCGGGTTTCTTCAACCAGTGCAAGGATATATTCAACAAGCGCTTCATCAACACTGATGTTAAGTATTTCTTTCTGCAGTCCCGTAACTTCTTCGGAAGAGGTAACCGCTTCAAGGTCGGAAACCGGATGAGTCATTCTCCGCTGGGAATCCATGATGTCCTTTTCCGCGTCGTTGGAGGGATATCCCATCCTGGTAGAAAGAAAAAACCGGTCCTTCTGTGCTTCCGGCAGCGGGAAAGTTCCTTCGAATTCCACCGGGTTCTCGGTTGCAATCATAAAAAAGGGAGCCGGGAGATCGATAGTATTCCCTTCTACCGTGACCTGCCGTTCTTCCATCGCCTCCAGCAGTGCTGACTGTGTACGGGGCGTAGCCCGGTTGATCTCGTCCACCAGAAGGAGGTTTGTAACTATCGGTCCCTGCTTGAACTCGAATTCATTGGTCTGCTGATTGTAGATTGAAACACCCAGCACATCCGTGGGAAGCAGGTCCGGTGTACACTGTACACGCTGCATAGTACCCCCCAGGCTTATGGACATGGCCCGGGCTAAAATGGTTTTCCCCACACCCGGAACGTCTTCCAAAAGCACATGCCCCTTACACAAAAGGGCTACCAGCAGCTTCTCAATGACATCATCCTTTCCATAGATGACTTTTCCTATCGACTCTTTTATCTTCTGAGCCCATTCAGCTATTCCAGCCATTCGTTTCTCCTGTATGTAGTCTTAAATACAATATAATAAACTTCTAACATAGTTTGTATTAAAGTTCAACCGTTTCATGAAAATCATAACATGTTGCTTCATCATAGTATTACCGGTAAACTTAAGCAATAACACTAAGGAGGAATATGTGACACAAAAAATGACCCCGTTTCAAATACCGGATGTTTCTATTTTATCAGGAGATCCTGGGCAATCTTTCTGGGGAAGGTTCCAGGATTTGGTCCGGGAAACTGTCCTCCCGTACCAGTGGAAAGCTCTGAACGATCAGCTGGAAGATACTCCGCCAAGCCACGCCTACAGCAATTTTAAAATAGCAGCGGGCGAAGAGGAAGGAGAATTTTTCGGGATGGTGTTTCAGGATTCGGACCTGTATAAATGGATTGAGGCCTCATCTTATTCGCTGATGACAAAACCGGACAGGGATCTTGAGACCCGGCTTAACACTGTCGGAGAGACCATCAAAAAAGCCCAGCGGCCTGACGGATACCTCAATACCTATTACATCCTGAAGGATCCTGAAGGACGGTGGTCCAACCTCCGGGACAACCACGAACTCTACTGCGCCGGACATTTTTTCGAAGCGGCTGTCGCGCATCACCATGCTACCGGTTCCAGGGTCCTTCTTGATACGGCTTGCCGGTTCGCCGACCTTATTGATAAAACTTTCGGGTATGACGAAGGAAAGATCAGCGGATACCCGGGGCATGAGGAGATCGAACTCGCGCTGATCAAACTTTTCCGGGTTACCGGCGAAAAGCGGTACCTGGAACTGGCATACTTCTTCCTGGACCACCGGGGCTCCGGGGAGAACTACTTTGAAAAAGAGGCCATGGACCGGGGGGAAACGGTCCCGAAGGGAATAGGCGTCTACATGACCCTGGGAGATTCCTACGCCCATATCCATGCTCCGGTACGGGAACAGGATACCGCGGAAGGACACGCCGTACGGGCTGCCTACCTCTACAGCGGTATGGCCGACGCAGCCGCGGAAAAAGGGGATACCGGACTGTTAGATGCGTGCCGCCGCATATGGCAGAACATAACGGAAAAAAGGATGTACATTACCGGGGGCATCGGAGCAGAAGCTCACGGCGAATCTTTTTCACTGGATTACGATCTTCCAAATGACCGGGCCTACGCGGAAACATGCGCCGCCATCGGACTGGTTTTCTGGGCACACCGGATGCTCCAAATCGAAGGCAAATCGGAATACGCCGATATTATGGAGCGGTGTCTTTATAACGGAATCACCAGCGGAATATCTTATGAGGGCAGCCGGTTTTTCTACGTAAATCCGCTTGAGGTAAAACCCGAAGAATGCCGCCGCAGATACGATTTGAAGCACGTGAAGCCGGAACGGCAGAAATGGTACGGCTGCGCCTGCTGCCCCCCAAACCTGGCGCGGCTTATTACATCCCTGGGTCAGTATTTCTATTCCTATTCCAATAACACCATATGGGTTCACCTGTATGGAAGTTCAACCGGAACTTTTAATATAGAAGGAAACGACATCAAAATCACTCAGAGCACCAATTATCCCTGGAAAGGGAACATCCGGATTACCTTGGATTCTGCCGACGGAAAACTTCCTGAACTGCGTCTCCGGATTCCCGGCTGGTGCAGCTCATTCACCCTAAATCGGGACATAGGCTGCGCTGTTGAGGACGGCTACGCGGTAATCCCTGCCGGCACCGTAGAAAACGGTGAGTTCCTGCTTGATCTTGAGATGCCGGCTGTTATCGTCCGCAGTCACCCTTCGGTGCGGTACAACGCCGGAAAGGCCGCGGTTACCCGGGGTCCGCTGGTATACTGCGCGGAGGAAGCAGATAACGGTTCGCCCCTCGCCCGGATAACCCTGGACGCGGCAAAACCGCTTTCGGCGGAACACGCTCCGGATCTTTTCGGGGGCATAACCGTAATTCGGGGAGAGGGCATTTCAGGCGAAAGCAGCCGTCTGTATTCACCGGATGCCGGAACGGGTACCCGGGAAACGGTAACTTTTGTGCCGTATCATCTTTGGGGAAACCGGGGAACCGGTGAAATGGCGGTGTGGATTCCGGTTACGGACTGACCGTTCCTGCATAATTGGATTGAGTAGGAGGTAGGCTTGCGCCTACCGTCCTCTCACACCACCGGGCATACGGTTCCGTACCACGGCGGTTCGTAATCCATTGCGATACGCTGACAAATTATCAACGAACGAATACATACCAAGAGCGTCAAAATACCTCTTAGGAAAGGCTCTGTTCATGTGTGGAGTTCCGGCGTTCCACCACGGACCCCGGCCATTGTAGGCCGACATCCAGGCCTGTAGGAGACTTTCACTCCCAAGTGGGCGCTCCCTGCCGGGCGCACCAACAAAAAGCCGCCCTTTCGGGCGGCGTAAATAATCGTCCAGTATAAGCCGTTAAGACTTAGTACTGCTGTGTAACCGGTTTGCCGATTGCGGCATTTGCTTCTTCCAGAACAGCCTGGGCGCCAATGGCGCGCATTCTGTCCCGGTAATCCTGCAGTGCCTTATCAACAGTCTTGGTCCCGGTAACCGCTGACGCGACAGTTTCTTCGAAAGTCCTCTGTATGTCGGCACTGATGTCGTTGTAGGTC
>CAYLLE010000031.1:0-29522 GCA_964384485.1 uncultured Spirochaetales bacterium
TGAAATTATGGCCTTTTCTTAATCACAAAAGGAGTTGACCGGGATTTGCTGGTGCCGAACCTTGCGTCGCCTGATCGGCGATCAAAAGCTCAACATCCAGGAGGTTTTCTGCGGGCACGAGCGCTCAAGCCCGGTGGCCGCTTCTTCCGCCCAGCGTTGTAGAGATGCGCTAGTGGCTGGAGGGCGTCGGGTTTGAGATCATCTACCTGTGGGGTGATCACCCGAACGAGATTCCCTACACGGATGAATCGGGACGGGCCACTTTCTGGTCACGCAAGAAGGATTAAGACTGCCCAACAACGCGTTGCTCAGCGACGAGGTAAACCGCGTGCGAGAACGCCGGCGTTCACAAGCCGGCAACTCCCTATATAATGCCGGTTTAAGTACTTGTAGTGCCAGGTGATTACAGGAAAATGCCGAACCCAATAATCATCCATTTGCATTTTCATACTGTTTTTTTTATCCTCTCTCTAAAGGAGAGGTAAATGAATCAGCGGCCATTTAAACTATCTATATCTGTCGTTTTAACCGCGGCAGTTTTAATACTCGGATCCTGCGGCAGTTCCGTTAAGCCTGAAGTGGCTTGGCCGAATTCGGAAGAAGATATTATTAGAGGTGAGTACGGTCCTGTTACCGGACCGGAGGGCACCCTTTATATTGCCCGCGAAGACGGGGTGTACGCGGTTTCCCGGAACGGGGAAATACAGATGTCAACGAAAGATACCGGCGCGTTCCAGGATGATATCCGGCTGTATGATGTGAACCTGGCTGTCGGAGAGGACGGAACGGTATTTGTTTCCACCGGGAACAGCGGAGGACTTCTGGCCGCGCTGAGTCCTGAATTGGAACTCCGGTGGAGTTTCACGGTAAGCAGTTATCTTTCCGGAGCTGATCCCGCGATGCTGACACCGGACGCATCCGGTATCGCCATTAATAACATAGCCGTCTCTGACGAAGGCACCGTGTATCTTGGAACTGAGGCGATTTCTAATGAGTCGGGCTATTTCCGGCATACCGGTTTTGTTATCGCGGTTAGCAGTGACGGATCCGCGAAATGGGACGCCATGCTTCCTTTCTCCGATGTAGTAAGCGGTCCATTAATTGCATCCAACGGCACCGTGATCATCGGGGTATCTAATCCTCCGGATCATTCTTTCGGTCAAGTTATCATGTTGGACCCTGAGGACGGATCGGAACTCTGGTTTGCCGAAACCGAACCTGATCCCGCGATTACCCTGGGACCTAAGGGAACGATATACAGCGGAGGAGGGTTCGGCACCCTTTCCGCGTTCACCCGGGAAGGTGAAAATATATGGGATCTTCAGTTAGATGATGATATTGATATATCTGATGTTACCGAACCGGTCGTAGCCGGGGACGGTACGGTATACTGGGTCGCCGGTGATCTTTACTCGATAAGCCCGAAGGGTGAATTGAACTGGAAAACCGAATCGGACGGGGATAATCAGGCTCTTATTGCCGGGGAAGATCTTATCTACACGTATTCAACCATGAACCCTGATCGGCTTACCGCGTTCAATACCGAAGGGGACATGCGGTGGCAGTTTCCGGAAGCGGGTGATGAAGATTCTCCGCAGGAAGGATTCGCCTTTGTTGATTCCCCCGTTTTCGATGAAGAATCGGGACTTATAGGATTGATAGAAGGATTTTTCGACAATGCCCTTGCTCATATAACCACGGGAACCGCCGGACCCGCGCCTGAAGCCCTTTGGCCGATGCCCGGCAAAAATAACCGGAAAACCGCGGCTTCAGTATTTGTTCCCGGCGATCCGGTTCCCGAACGGGTTCCCCGGACTCCGGTAACCCGGGAAGAAACGGTGATCCCGGGGGGTACTGTCCGGGGAAATCTGGCACGGACCGGGGAATATCCCGGCCGCCTTACCCTGGGAGCGGAAAAAATTTTCTGGGATATCGAAAACAAACTTCTCTCCGCCATGGCGGTGACCGGTGATGATGATAACGTCTATTACGGCGGCATCCGCCGCAGTGCCGGATATCTTGCTGCCGTGGACCGCGGGACGGGAGAAGAGATTTGGCGCTTCTCGGCACCGGTTGCCGGTCCCGTATCCGTTACTCAGTCGGCGGTATTTTTCGGAGTATACAGCCATTCTCTTATCTCGCTGGACAAGAGTGACGGGTCTTTGCTTTGGACCTATCCGACCGGAGGCCCGGTAATCACATCGCCGGCTGTTTCGGAAGGGAAGGTGGTAATTATGGGAGAAGACCGAATCCTCCGGACCGTCGACGCGGTTACAGGAAAGCTTGTCTGGGAAACAAGAATACCCGGTTATATCGGGGATTCATCACCGGCATTATCCGGGGAATCGATTTTAATCCAGATAAATCCCCGGCAAGTGGCGGCTTTTGATTTTAATACCGGTCAGGAAAAATGGACCCATACTTTTGATGTTGATACCGATGACCAATACTGGGAGGAGAAAATGCCGGTCTCCGCGGACGGGAAGGTCTTCGGAACCAGCGGGGAATACCTGTTCGCCTTGGACGCGGCTACCGGCGAGGAGCTTTGGCTGAATGATATCTCCGGGTACGGCTATTCTCCCCTCTATACGGAAGGTTCACTCTTCGTCATTTCAGGCAGCTGGATTTCGGTGGTTGACCCGGATGACGGTACCGAGATCGGACGAATTAATACCTCAGGAGGCAGTTCTAAAATCACCTGCGGAGAAAAAATAATATTCGTCTCCTCCAGTTCCGGAGTGTTCGGCTTCCGCAAGGCAGACGGAAGCAGAGTTTTCGCCAATGAGTGGGATGGTAAACGGATTGAACCGGAATCCGAAGTTTCCGTTATCGGGGATCGGATATTCCTGATGTCACGGTCAAACCGGACGTACGACACAAACCACACCTATTCTCTGGGGACGGAATAAATAAATAGTGCCGTGAATCGTGGACAAAAATATCTGTAAGTCTTTATATTGTAAAAAATTAACGGGGGGTTTTAGAAAAATTTCCGCCTCATTGATCGTATCTCCGTTTCTGATAAATAATTATTTTGATTATTTGTCCACGATTCGTGGCATTACGCGGTAAACGGGCCTTTAATTATTAGACAATAGACGGAAGCCCGTATTCTCTATAAAATACCACCATGTCAAAAATAATAAGGCGGTACCGCCCCAGAAAAGATAAGAAACCTGTTCAGCGGATCTGGCAGGAGTGCGGGTGGATCTCGCAGGAAAAACATGAATTGGAAGCTCAGGCTCTTTTGATTAAGGCATCCGATGCCTGGGTCATGGAGCTGAACGGAGAGGCGGAATGTCTGGTCCTGAGCACGGACGGGATTTTCCATCATACCGGGACACCCTTAAAGCTCTCCGCCATCACCGGAGTAACTACCAGCAGGGTCGCGCGCAACTTGAGCGCCGCGTCGAAAACTCTGGCCCGGTGTCTGACCGAACAGGCCGAAGCGGGTAAAGCGGTAAGCGGGTTGGGAATTTTCGAACAGGGATTCTACAACCGTCTGGGATACGGGAACGGAACGTACGAACACCTGATCCGGTTCGATCCGGCTTGGATCAAGAATCTGGGTAAGCCCCGGACTCCTGTCCGGCTGTCGCTGGATGATTTCAGCGAAATTCATCAGACTAGGCTGGACCGCCGGAAGGCTCATGGAGCAACCGATCTCCTTCCTCAGGAAATAACCCAGGCGGATATGCTTTTCAGTAAAAAAATATTCGGACTGGGATACCGGGAAAACGGTAAACTCACCCACTGCATTATAGCGCGGGGAGACGGAGAGTTCGGTCCGTACCATGTTGAACAGATCATCTACCCCTCTATTCATCATTTCCGTGAACTCATGGCGCTGATCCGGGGATTGGGAGATCAGGTCCGGCAGGTGCGTTTTCGGGAACCCCGGGGGATCCAGATCCAAAGCCTGTTAAAAAAGCCGTTTCAGCTTTATACTGTTACTCAGCAGGCGAAATATCAGGCCCGTTCATCGGCCATGGCATACTGGCAGCTCAGGATTCTGAATTTACCGGAGTGTATCGCCGCCCTGAGTTTGGACAAAAACCTGGAGTTTAATCTGACGTTAAGTGATCCCATCGAAAAATATATCGACGAAAAGTTTTCGTGGAGGGGCTGCGGCGGCGATTATACCGTTTCGCTTGGCGGCAGCTCCCGGGCGGTCCCCGGACACAAAGACGGGCTTCCCGTCCTTTACTGCTCGATAAACGATTTTACCCGGTTCTGGATGGGCGCCGCTTCGGCGGAAGTGCTGAACGGTCTGGAGAGTTTCAATGGTCCGGAAGAACTGATACACGCCTTGGACCAGGTTATGAATTTTCCCCTTCCCGCGCCTGATTGGGATTATTGAGGAGATATGCCCAGTAAAAGATATGTGCTGGGCATCCGCTGCGGCAGTTTCGTGAATCGCTGCCTGGGATCAATTTCAACGGGAGAAATTCTCGCGCCTATTGTACGGGATTTGGCGGAAGCGGCACAGGAGAGCGCGGCTTTCGCTCAACCGAAGGGGAATGGTTTCTTCTTTTCTGCAAAACACGAAATGCCCTCTTCATATCATCATCTATATTTGTACGTTATCAATACCAAAATAGCCGTGAACGGCTACGGCATTCTTTCTGCCGCTTTTTCAAAAACGTCTAAAGATAATTCAGAGTTCAGGGCTGCGGTCCTCAATCAAGGTTACTATATCAGCCGAGAGGAGAAAGGCACACGGGTGATCAAACCGGTGTTTTTCAGCGATGAGGGATATACGCAGTTCGCGGGTGTTATTGGTATCACAACTATTGCCCGAACTGATCCTTCCGGTGAAATTATCAATCAAGTTATTCAACACGGAGCACTGGCTAAGAATCTTCTCGTAAAAAAATTAAAATTTGGAGACTCCAATGAAAAAACGTCCTAATGTTCTTTTTTTATTTGCCGAAACTTCAATTGATTTTGATGAAGCTGAAAAAGAGCGGACTGTCAGGGACGCTGCTCTGATAGAGTTGTATCCTCCTCTCAAGCATAATAACTATAAAAACCTGTACAACCTTTCCGGCGGCAGGCTCATTAACGCGGAATCTCATCTCTATACCCCCGATAGTCCCGGGCACAGCGATGAGGTTATGAAACGGGAGTAGCAATGTTGTCTGCTTCTTCCCTTTTCTCTCCTGACTAAGTAACTTGATAACATACCCATACTACAGGAGGCGGGAATGTTTTTCAGGCGGTTTGAAGATACGGGTCTATCACACTATTCATATATGATTGGTGACGGAGGACAGGCGGCGGTAATCGACCCCCGGCTTGATACGGCGGTCTATTTGGAGACGGCCCAAGCGGAAGAGGTTAAAATAACTGTAGTCTTCGAGACACACAGGAATGAAGATTACCTTGTCGGATCGGTAGAACTGGCCGACCAAACCGGTGCGGAAGTATGGCATGCCGACAGGCAGGCTGATTACCGGTACGGAAAACCGGCGGATCCGGGGCAGGAATGGACCATTGGGGAGTATACCCTGCGGGCAATAGATACACCCGGTCACACTCCGGGGTCCGTCAGCTATCTCCTTTTAACCGGGTCGGGGCATCCGTACATACTCTTTTCAGGAGACACCCTCTTTGCCGGTTCCGCGGGCAGGACCGATTTGATCAACGAAGAAAAAGCCGCTGAGTTCGCCGGACAGCTCCATGAATCAATTTTTTCGAAAATATTGCCGTTAGGGGAGGGGGTAATTGTCTGTCCGGCCCACGGCGCCGGATCGTCATGCGGAAGTTCCATATCATCGAGAGAGTGGACCACCCTGGGAATCGAAAAACAGGAAAATCCGGTTCTTCAGGACCGCGACCGGTCTAATTTTATAAAACAAGCGGGGAAGGTGCATCCTAAGCCGCAGTATTTTTCCAAAATGGAAATCCTGAATCTGGAAGGACCCCGGATACCCCGGGATATGCCCCGGTTCATACCTCTCTCGGCGGCGGAAACCGAAGAGAAATCCCGAACCACCACGGTCCTCGATATCCGGAGCGAGACATCCTTCGGCGCGGCCCATATCCCGGGTTCGCTCTTTATTGCGGAGAGCAGTGTCGCTTCCTATGCCGGGTGGTTCATGGATCCTGATGATCCCTTTATTATTGTAGCCGACGGAAATCCGGCTCATACCCGGCTTACCTTGCTCCGAATGGGATTTTTCCGGGGAAAGGGCTACCTTGCGGGGGGAATGCACTCATGGTTTACCGCCGGGAAGCAGAGCAGTTCTATCAATATGGTAATCGTCGAAAATTTCTGCCGGAAAATCGATGAGGGAGATGAGCTTTGGATTCTCGATGTTCGAAGCCGGGAAGAACTGGAATCTGACGGAGAAATTCCCGGAGCCGTAAATATTCCGATAAAGGAATTCACAAAGCGGAGCGGGGAGATACCAAAGGGGAAAAACATCCATATATTCTGCGGGTCGGGACTCCGTTCCACCACGGCAGCGAGTCTGCTCAAACGTCAGGGGCACGAACGGCTCAGTGTGATATTGGGAGGATTCAGCGGCTGGAATTCTGTTCGCTGCCCCATCAAGGGGAAGTCAAAAGGGTTAGCAGCAGAAATTTGATTATATCACGAGACGTTTTTATATTTATTATATGGCAGTAAGAAAAAGAGCATTACCTCCCGGCTGGTATCCGGCTTCATCATGGGAGGTGGAAAGACAGTTTCAGAATTGGGAAGAGAAAGTACCCTTAGAGGGGAAAGAAGCCAAATTAAACGACGCGGTGGCGGGTATTGTTCCGCACGCGGGATGGTCCTTTTCGGGTCTGTTGGCGTACCGGGTATTCCGGTTAATTTCCCGAAATGTGGATACCCTTGTGATTGTCGGCGGTCACATGAACAGCGCAGATCCGGTCGCCGCCGCGGGGGAAGAGAGTTATGAAACTCCCTTCGGTCCGGTAGAAGCGGACTATGATCTCCTCTCGTTTTTGAAGGACGGGATTAAAATTCTCCAGGATCCTGTACCTGATAACACGGTGGAGGTTCAGCTCCCCTTCGTAGCGGGGATTTTTTCGGAGAAAAAGGCGCTTTATCTCCGTGCCCCCGGATCAGCTGCCGCGCGTGAGTTAGGGAGACGTATTGCCGAAGCGGAAAAGGAACTTTCCAAGCGGATCGCGGTGATAGGTTCCACCGATCTGACTCACTACGGTCCGGATTACGGATTCTCCCCGAAAGGTTCGGGGAAAAAGGCGGAAGAGTGGGTCCGGAACGAAAACGACCGGGAAATAATAGATGCCTTCCTGAATATGAATACAGAACGGGTAATAAAAAAGGCCTTAAAAGACAGAGCGGCCTGTTCTCCGGGAGGACCGGTGGCGGCTATCGAGTTCGCCTCAAAAAAAGGTATATCCAGCGGTTCCTTAATCGGTTACTCCTTGTCTTCAGATTTCATGCCGAGAAATTCCTTTGTAGGATACGCCGGGGTGGTTTATAAATAACAGTACCGCTTGGTTATACCGATACTTTCTTCCTTGACTGCCCGGAGGAGTGAGGCAGTATCCTTGTCTGGAAAACATCTTTTAATGTACCCCGCGAATGGAAGCAGGGTGTACCATAATTCCTGTTCATTCCGGGGCAGGCTCGCCGCCGGCTTTTCCGGATCGAGGTTTTTTATTCCGGTAGAATAATCTTTAAAAAACTTTTTCAGCTGTATTTTCCCCGGCACATTTTCCGGAATCCTCGGCCTGTGTTCTTTTCCGTGAGGATGGAGTATCTCCTCACCACGGGAGGATGTTCTTTTAATCACCTCCGCGCTTAACCGTTCTGCTGTTTCCCGGAAAGTCCGGTGATATTCCGAGAGTACCGGTGTCCGGTAGATTCCGGTATCCCCGTCCCGCACTGCGCCCTGATTCATTATCAGCTCATACCATGATGACTCCGCGGTTTTTAGTTTTCCGGAACGGTGTTCGAAATACGGATAAAGATAGGTGCCCCGGGCATAGGCTTTTCCGGAGGGATACCCGAAATCGGCGCCGTTCAGGATTATCTCTTCCGCTCCTGCGGCTTCAGCCGCGGCGAGGGCCGTTTGGGTTACCGAGCCACCCCGGGTATCCAGGCTGATAAGGGGGAGGCAGTTCCGGGAGATGTACCCCGCTAACGGATGACCGCCGTTAAATAGAAGAGTTTTTTCCGCCTGTCTGAATATCCCGGGATGGACCGCGCAATCGGCGATAAGAGGGATCTTTCTTGTTTTCGGATCAAAAAAATGGTACCGCGAATAGATCTGACAATCCAGTGTAACCACCGCGTCCGGCTGCACCCCCGCACTCAGGAGTGCGGGAAGGGACGTGTCCGCCGCGATCACCATTTCGGATTTGCTCCGGTTTTTAAGGTAACCGAGGGAGCGTTCTAAATCGGGACCGGCCGCGGTAACGAAGACACGTCCCGCGGGAACGCTGAATAAATCCCGGAAAAAACTGCCGGTGTCCGGTTCATATTCGGCAAGGTTTTTCAGTATATTCCTGAACCAGGGCAGGCCGAAACGGGACTGTACGGCGAAATCCCTTCGATGGTTTTCCAGAGCCGATTCAATTTCCGCGGCCGCGTCATGAAAGAATTCCGGATCCGCATCGACCGCCGGACGGAGGGGTACGGTACGAAGCGTACCGTGCAGCACCGGGATATATCCGGAAACAAGGGTATCCCGAATTTCAGCCGGTTCCGGTTCAATACAGAGGCGTACTTTCGGAGATCGGAGAATGGAAGTAAAATTCGCTGTTTCAAGGAAAGACCTGAAAACGGAAAGATTTTTTTCTATGATAAGTATTCCCCGGTTTTCCACCCGGTTTATATATGGATTGATGTGATATCCATCGCCGATTCCGAAAAAAACCAGATACCCATCGGGCGGATACAGTGAGAGAAATTTGTTCCCGTCCCGGACCGGATCATAAAGGGAATGGAGCGCCTTTCCCGAGAGTTTTGAAACCGTGTGTCCGGACCGGCTCATAACGGCGGACACCTCCGGAGAAGGATGGATCTCCCGCACCCTCTGATACAGAACGGGAAACTCCTGTTTAAGGACTTGAAGGTTGGCGGCCAGGATGTTATTCAAGCACACCCTCCAGACGGCGTATTACGCTCCGGAAAAAGCTGTTTCCCCGCTCCTCAAGTTTTGCTGTTATCCGCGCCTGCCGGGTTTTATCGGTGCTCCGGCGGGTCCTTAAAAAGTCGAGGTAATCGCTCCCGCCGATCATTTTCGCTAATTCTTTTCCCCGGTCCGCGCGGTCATTTTCGGTGATGAATCGGCGGTACTCATCTTCCCACCCGCGGATGACCCGTTCCGCTGTCTTTTTCCGCTCAGTAAAGTCTGCTCGTTTAATCCTGGAAAATGATAATTTTGAATCAGAATCGGAAAGCTGTGAAAGTTCCGCGCCGGTTATTTCAGGTATACCCGGATTCACGGCGGAGGGGTTGATCCGGTAAACCCCCTTCTTTTGCCGCTCGCCCAATCCTCCGAACCATTCACGGTAAGTTTCCAGCTGTCTGGAGAAACTGCCGGTTCCAAGGGAAGCCGTAAAGAGCTGATGAACCAAAGGGTTTGTCCGGTCCATCCTTTCATGGTAGTAGGCATCAAATGTGTGGGGGCGGACGTGGCTGCGGATATCCCGTCCGGTGAAATCGAGACCGGCAAAGACGATATTCCGGTATCCCAGCGCCTTGAGCAGCAGCATGGCGGTGCCGGAGACGGTACCGTTCTGGGGAACCTTCGGAACTTCCAGGCCGTCCAGAAGGTCATCTTCATAAAAGCTGCCGCCGGAGAACAGAAAGAGGGGAAGCGTATCCTGCAGTCCCTGCACTCCGTAAAGGGGCATCGCCAGGGGCAGTTCGGTGTTCCACCCGAGGAGCGGTTTGAAGTGGAGGAGGGAATAATGGCCGGGATCGCTGCACACCGCGGCATCCGGGATGATGCCCGCGCTTAACAGGGGTGTTATCGAAGACGGCAGTGCCCAAAGGTCGAATTTTTTCCGGTATTTTTTTATATCCCTTATTGATTCCTCCAGACTCGGTCCCGACGCGGCGATAAAGGCCGAATCACTGCGGGATGAGGGGACGGTTAAATGTTCAAACAGAAGATAGTTGAAAACGGTGTTCCTTAACCAGCGGCGTCCGAAATAACCGGTTGTTACAAGGTTTGCGTTCAGCCGGGAGATAATCCTCAGCACCGATTCTCTGCAGTCACGGGCTGTTTGGGGGAAAAATTCCGACGCCTGCGGCCATTCTATTACCCTTAGACCGGGTAAATCTTCCTCTTCCAGATGGCCGAGGAGAAAGGTATCTGGATTATCACCGGGGACCCACGGGGTAATCCGGTTTTTCCCGCCGCGAAGGTCCGGGTGAAAAGCGAAACGGAGCAGCTTTACTCCGGGGAAGACCTTTTCCGCGGCCTTTTCCAGATAGCCCAAGGTGTCACCCAGGATTATCAACACGGACTCCGGGTTTTCCGATTCCCGGGTTAAAAACCGTTCAGCTTCCCGTTCCGGATTGTAGGGAGATATAAGCTGCTTTCCGTTAACACGCGCTGTAGGTGAACCGTTTTTGGCAGCTGAAATTATGATTTCCTGCATCATGCAAAAAGATTTGTGACTGCTTCCTTCAGGTCCGGACCGGAATGATTCAGGGTGATATCTTCCCATCCTATTTCGGGTTTCCTGCTGAGTTCACCGAAGAGTATCGAAAAAGCGTTTTGGATCTGCAGTTTTACCGCCGCTGAATCGTAAGATTTTTCGGAGATGATGAGAAACCGTTTATCCGGCAAAAAATAGCATGACCAGACCGGAGAACACATTTTACCGAGTATGGCGGCTACATCCTGGTTCAGGCGGTATTCGTCCAGAGCTTGGTTTACCTGTTTTTCAGCTTCCATAAACCCGCTGAAATCGGCAACACTGCCGTAGATTTTTTTGTCACGGGCTGTTTTTAAAATTGATTGTATGTTTTCTTCCCGCTGATCGGAGAGCGGGGCGGCATATTCCATTCTGCTGTGACGGGATTCCCAGAGCAGGGGAGAACAAAGTTCTTCTACTACCGAAAGAATCACCTCGATAGTATCCCTGCTGGTATCAAATCCGGAAATATCGGTAACCAGGTACAATCCGATGATTGTACCGCTGTAAAAGAAAATTGTAAGCACACCATCTTCTATGAGTGAGTATTCTCTGCTCGAAAAGAACGGCTCTAATGATTTAAGGTCGCTGGGAGTTAAGAAATGTACTGGATCATCAATATTCTCGGCAAGTTTCTGTGCCGTAGGGGCCGGGAATTTGAACCGGTGCACCGTGGTGGTGTCGTATCCGCAGGATGCCCATGGTTTAAAATCGGCGGATTTCCGCTCGGGTAATAGGAACATTCCTTTATTTACGGAAAGATGTTTTTTTAGAACAGAGAAAAGCATTCCCGGAAGCTCTATAGTCGAAGGAAGGGTTCCTATTTCTTCCAGCAGCTTATTGATACTGATATTTTTGCCGCTTTGATGTTCCTGACTTTTTTTTTTGTCCTTCCCCGGCAGCGTTTCCTCTGTTCCCCTCATATCCAGGGCTTTTTTTATAAAACTGCGTCCGGCAGATTCTTCGTCCAGCGCCCGGTTAAGTAAGCCCATAATTTATTCCTTTTCCAATCCCAGTTCTTCAAAGAGACGTTTGTAAACTTCGAAGTGTTCTGATCTTGCAAACTCTTCAATTTTTTCTTCCGGGAGTGATTCAAGAAGTTTATCCATGTATTTAAGAACCGATCGAATTTCCCCGGCCAGATCTTCAGGCATCCGGGCTGTTCCTGCCGCGGCTGCTTCTTCCTCTTCTTCTTCTTCTTCTAAAGCGATATCAAGATCCAGTTCCTCTACCGTTTCAGATTCCGGTTCAAACTCTTCTTCCTCGTCTTCCAGCTCAATGGATGTAAAATCTTCCGTATCTTCCTGTTCCTCAAAGGAATCTATATCAATTTCCGGTTCTCCAGTGTCCTCTTCTTCTTCTTCAATAATTTCAGTTTCTTCTAAATCAATTTCAATACCTTCTTCCGCTTCTTCTCCCGGTTCCAAATCGATAAACCCAAACGATTCTTCTGTGTCTTCCGTATTTTCTTCCAGTTCCGGTTCATCCGGACCAGCCGCTTCTTCTGCTTCTTCCGATTGTAAAAGACCGTCAGCTTCTTCTGCTTCTTCGAAATCGTCAAGGTTAATATCCAGATCTTCACCGGTGTTCTCTTCAAAATCTTCTGATTCGAGTTCTTCCGGTTCCTCTTCGATAACCGTTTCTCCTACAAATTCTTCTACCAGCTCGCCTTCGGGAATATCTTCTTCTTCTTCGATTTCAGCCTTCTCATCCTCGACAGGCTCTGCTTCTTCTAAATCGTCAAGATTGATCTCAACTTCCTCGCTTTGATCGGTTTCTTCTGTTTCCTCGGTCTCGTCAGCTTTAATCTCTTCAATATCCGCTAACTCGGCGTCGATATCCATCTCCGCCAAGGAATTGATAAAATCATCATCCTCTCCGGAGATTTCTTCCTGATCTTCTTCATCCTTCGCTTCCTGCTCCTGTGATTCGGCAGCTTCTCCGGGTGTATTATCTTCATCAAACTCAAGATCAATCTCGGGGAAATCATCTTCAGGAGGATTGAAGTCGATAACCGCGGATTCTTCTTCAGTATCTGCTTCAGAAGCCTCTTCTTCTTCCGTTTCCTCAAAATCCGGACCGATTATTTCTGGTTCTTCCGGTTCCGCCGTAATTTCCGGCTCGTCGGTTACTTCCGGCTCCGCGTCAAGCTCAGTTTCAAGGTCAATTTCCTCTACCGGCGGCGTGTCTTCGTCCAGAGAAATGATGTCTTCCTGATCGGCTAATGAGGTTTGTGTTTCTTCCGTATATTCATCTTCCGGGTTTTGATCCGGTTTACCCACCTCTTCCGTAAACTCGGCTGTGTTCAAGATATTATCCAGCTCATCCCCTGTCAGAGCGATGGTTTCGTCTTCATCTTCTTCTCCGAAGAATCCGCCTTCCTCCTCCTCTTCTTCCTCCGCGGCAGGACTCTCCCGGCGGTCCTGATCGGGCTGGGGGCGGGAACGGAGTTCAGAGAGCTCCTTCCGCAGTTCAGATAGTTCATTCTTTATATCGGAAAGCTCGTTTTCTATAAGGGAGAGGATCTTCTCCTCCTGTTTCGGGGTGTCCGGTTCTGCTTTACCCTTTCGGGTCTCCGAAAGCTCTGCTTCTACCGCGCCGACATCATCAAAATGCTCAAGGGTGATTTCTTCGTCAGTTTCCAGTTCGGGAAGATTTTCTTCATCATCCGTTTCATCAATTTCTTCTATTTGGATATCTTCTTCCATCTCTTCAACGATTAGTTCAGGCTCGGTGTCTTCAGCTGCCCCGGCGCTTACTTCGGGAACTTCTTCAGTTTCATCATCCAGAGTATCCAGGTCAACCGAATCCAGATCCATGTCATCAAAATCTATGTCAAAATCATCCTCGTCTTCGTGTTCATCTTTATCTTCATCTTCATCGGGAAACTGCTCCCCGGTCCCTTCGGATTCTATATCCAGCGGTTCATCCTGATCGGTTTCCGCTTCTTCTTCCTCTACTGAAATATCCTGAATATCCAAATCCGGAAGACCGGCTTCATCTTCTTCTTCAAATTCGGACAGATCAATCTCATCTAAACTTTCAAGATCATCCTCTCCCTGTTCTTCCTCCGCTCCTTCTTCTGCTTCTTCTTCAACAATTTCTTCCTCGACAGTCTCTTCCTCAATAAACATTTCTTCTTCTTCTTCTGCTGGTTGTTCTTCCGGTTTTTCCGGTTCCTCTGCTTGGGGTATTTCCAGATTTACTTCATCGTCTAAAGCGTATTCCGGCGCTGCCTCGGAAGCGGAGCTTTTTTCTTCTGTTTCTGTTTCAAATTCTTCATCAAGATCGAGGTCAATATCCAGATCAAAATCTTCATCGAAATCATCATCTGACTTATCCCCGTTCATTGCTTCTTGATCCTCATCTTCCATAAAATCATCTATCATGTTATCCATATCATCAGGAAGTGAGAAATCTTCCCCGGAATCCCCGGCTTGTTCGGCTTTGGTTTCTTCCTCTAGGTCGCCGAGAAGTTCTTCCTCTTCTTCGGTCAGGTGTTTATCCTCCTCCTGGAGGTCGGAGAGCTCAAAGGTGCCTTCATCAAGGTCTTCATCGATCTCTTCCGGACCGACTTTAACCCACACTCCGTATTGATCCAGATCATTTTCTGTATCATTTACTTCCGGGATTTCAGGACCTGAATTGTTATTTTTATCTGTAGCCATCTTTTTTTCTCCTGCGAGGGGATTCCACGGTTAAATTATCGGCAAGTTATAATTCTTTTTAAGATATAACCTGATATTTATAATTAAAGCATACTCCATGGTATTTCCTGTTGTCAACAATACCCGGCATCGGCAATTTCCGGTGATCGCCTTTGCATAAAAATATATAAATTGTTTTATTGCAAGCAATTACGTATATCGGGATCACCGGAAATTGCCGTTTTTCCGCGAAAAAAATATGCGGCAAATCCCGGTCAACCCGATCTAAATTTATATATTGTATGAAATTATGGCCTCTTCTTAATCACAGAAGGAGTTGACCGGGATTTGCTGGAGTTGACCGGAATTTGCTGTACCCGACATTTTTCCTCAGACGTCCGGTTAAGTCGGAGCGCGAATATACCGTAACTTGTAAGTGATGAAAGGTTCTGTTTTTTGTGCCGCCGTTGTTATTGGTGTGTCCGTTTTCTTGATACTCAATCTTTTTTTCGGAGCATCCGGTTTTTACTCGTACACTGAACTGCAGTCCAAGAAGCACCGGCTTGCTGAAAATATCACCGTGCTTAAGGGGGTACAACAGGATCTTTCTTCCCGAGTGGAGGATTTAAAGAAAAACTCAGCGGAAGTGGCAGGTCACGCCAGGGAACTAGGGTTTATCAAGGAAAATGAATGGATAATCCAGCTGGAAGGATATACTCCCCCGGGTAATTCTATTTCTCCGGGCATGATTTTCGACCCGAATACTGAATCCGCGGGATTAGTTGATGTATCTTTAGTCCGTTCTCTTGCCGCTGCCGCCGGAATAATATATCTTTTTTTCGCCGGTATTACCGGGAGAAAAAATACCGGGAGCAGTAAATGACGGTTATAAAGAAAAATCGGAAATCCTTCGGTAAAGCAGCCGAAATTTTAACCGGCGGCGGTGTCGCTGTTCTTCCCTGCGATACAATTTACGGATTTTCGGGAACCGCCCCCGGCACTGAGGACAAAATCCGCCGGATTAAAGGGAGGGATGAGACAAAACCGTTCCTCATTCTCCTAAAAGATGAATCCTGGCTCTCCGGAATAACCGAAGAATCTATTCCTGAAATCCTTACCCGGTACTGGCCGGGACCGTTAACGGTAATCGTCCGGAATAAACAAGGCGGCACGACGGGTGTCAGGATTCCAGACGATCCATATGTTCGGGAGCTTTTGGGAATGATTGGAGAGCCGCTATTCTCTACCAGTGTAAACCGCAGCGGATCATCTCCGCTTTGGAGAATCGAACATATAATAGAAGAATTTAAAAATGACGTTGATTTAATTATCGACGATGGTGATAAACCTGACGCCGTCCCCTCTACAATCGTGGACGCTTCCGGTGAAATACTCAAACTTATTCGGCCGGGAGCGGTGGATATCAGCTCTGTTCTTCCATCCTGATCCAGACCGATTCCCGGGTATAGGTGTTATCTACCTTTGTAACGTTCCCGTCGGATATTTCCACATAGGATGTTTCTTTTATCCCTTCAAGTCTGTTTCCGTCTTCCGAAAGCCGGAATATCCAGGTCATCGGCCGGACTTTGTCTACAAGCTGCACCGCCGTCTCATATGGAAACACCCCCATATAGAGTTTGGGGGTGTTCGGTTCATTCTGCCGGACAATTATTTTTTCTCCAACAATATCTACCTTCAGTTTCATGGTATTCCAGGCATCGATAACCGCTTCGGCATGACCGCTCATCTTAATGGTGACCGACATCAGCCCCTTATCCCCCTTCCACTTCCCCGTAATTATAGGATATGTCGGATTCCGGTGCGTAATTTGGCCGGCGGACCTGCCGGAAGCGGGAGAAAAGATCGCGAAGAGCCTGGCGGTTTCGTCTTTCATTTTAGAGATGATTGCAGCTAAAGAATTGCCCGGGGTGATGACATTGGCTGCCGTTTCGCCTGTTTCACCGTGAATTATTTCCAGATTTAGATACAATTCCGAGGAACGGTAAAGGTTGCCTTGAACAAAATATTCCGCAGGAAGGGCGGAATCCGAAAAAGCCGGAGTGTATTCTCCCTGTTTTTTTTGTGAGATGATTTCCCGGAGTTTTTCTCCGTTCTGCGGACTGATTATACTGTACCCCTGCTCACGTCCGATCCGAAAGAGATGGGAGATGACCATTTTTCCAAGGATTGACGTTTCTTCAGAGGCTTCGACCGAATCACCCAGGGATATCCCCAGAAATGCGATAACTTGAGACGTATCTTGAGATTCTGCTGAGGCCGGCAGGACGAAAGCAAAGATTAAAAAAATGGATATTGAGCTCGCGGTTCTCATTACTCTAATATTTTTCTGCCCTCTAGATAGTACCGTTTTTCCTCGGCTTCGCCAAGGGAAAATGCTTTCCGGGGAAGTGTACCTTCCCTGCGTACGGTTTCAAAGAAATTATCCTTATCAATCGGCGGAAGGACAACTCCGATATTAAACGGACGGCTTCCCAGTGAGGAAACGGACTCCCAGCCGTGGAGGAAGTCGATTTTGATCCTGTTTTCAGCGATGTATTCATCCAAAATCTGCTGAGCAGTCCCGGCGACTGTGGAAGCTCCTTTCGGACAGGTAAAAACTTTTCCCCCTCCTGAATAAATTATGCCGAAGGCGTGGGAATCACCCATATCCATTTTTTCCGTTTCTTTCAGGGACTCATGGGGGACATCCTTTATTTTACAGTTAAATTTCTTTGTGCAAAAGGCGCTGAAATCGGTAATATCGGCTCCGAAAAGTATCCGGTGGATCGGTTCAAAAGTGAGTCCGGGGTCTCCGATATCTATGAGTTCGGCCATGGCCCAGGCTGCGGGATGTTCGGCGCCGTCCTTAATTCCTTCCCGTTCCTTAATTCCATCCCAAACTGTTTTTGCCGTAGCCAGAGAATGATTTCCGTCACCGACCGCGAAGAGCAGGGATTCCGGTCCGGTAAACCCGGCCTCTTCCGCCATTTTTTCTATTCCTCCGGTTAGAGCCTTTAGATCCTCTTCTTCCGTAACGTGGTATCCGGTAACCGATCCGCCGCCAAGCATTAAGTCTGTGGTGTATGCCGGATTCCGGTTTTTGGTGATGATTTCATATACTTCGGAAAGATATTTTTTCCGGTCGTTCATCAGGATCAGGATATGGGGGAGCTCCATCACCGCCCCCTCACGGATCCGTACCCTGGGGGGAATCCGTTCAACAATGGTTTTTTCGGACGGTCTTATGGAGCATTCGGTCCCGGGAATAAAGCTGTACCTGTCCAGCCGGAATCCTAAAAGGAGCCCTTTCCGTGATTCCGCGTACGGAGTTTTCCGGTCCACAAGCATGGCTCCCGGGGCCGCTTCTTCCACGATTCCCTTCCGGAGATATTCCGCCATCTTTTCTTTTATTCTTCTGATCCGTTCCGATTCATCGGATTTGTCTAAGTAGACTTCCGGAAATATCAGATCAAGGGTAGACGGATCATCTCCGACAACCTGTTCCGCTTTTTGCCAGTATTCCGGTTCCGAGGTATACTGATCACAGGCAATAACCGCCCATTTCTTAAGTTCGATTCCTTTTTTCGGCAGCAGCATGGACGGAAAAGCAAGGCCCAGCCGATCCATGCGTGTTTTTATTTCCCGGTTTATTTTCATGATAAAAAACCTAACCCCCTTTCGGGATAAAATCAAGAGGAATACCGGAATTGCTGAATTACGGGAAAAGTGTTACCGTAAACCCCGTCGATGTAGTATGTTAGAGTCATGGCAGAAAACTTTTTCGAAACCGTATTGAAGGGTCTAGAAAGTTTCGCGGGTTCCCTGATCGTCCTCGGGGTAACTATCGCCGCGCTCCTTCTTTCCCGGCTGATACTTACCAAAACCGCGGCGCGTAACGCAAAAATACCTTTCCGGAGACAGATTACAACACTCCTTATTGCCGCCCTCGGGCTTTTTCTCTTTATCACTTTTCTGCCCATCGACAAGAACATAAAGGAACAAGTTCTAAGCATCCTCGGTATACTTTTAAGCGCGGTTATTGCCCTTTCGTCCACGAGTTTTGTCGGAAATGCCATGGCAGGATTCATGCTCAGAATCATCCGGGGGTACAAGCCGGGAGATTTTATCTATACCGGCGAGGTTTTCGGCCGGGTTACCGAGCAGGGGCTCTTCCACACCGAAGTGCAGACCGTTCAGCGTGATCTTATTACGGTGCCGAATCTCTTCATGATCCGGAATCCGATCCGGGTTATCAGGTCCAGCGGAACCTTTGTCTCGGCCAAGCTTTCCCTAAGCTATGATGTGCCCAGACAGAAAGCGGAAGAATCCCTGGTAAAGGCCGCGGAGATTACGGAATTGGAAGAACCCTTTGTGTTCATTAACGGACTGAACAACTACACCGTGGAATATGAAGTGTTCGGACTCCTTAAAGAAACCAAACATTACCTGAGCGTAAAATCGGGTTTGCGGAAGAACGTTCTCGACCGGCTTCACAGCGACGGTATAGAAGTGCTTTCCCCCCTGTTTGTGAGTACCCGGGAGTACCCTCCCGATTCCCGGTTTACTCCGCCGAAAGCCGCTGCTCCGGCTGAATCCGGCGAAGATGAAGCTGAGAACAACGCGTTGGAATTGGCTTTCGACAAAGCGGAAGAAGCCGAATCGATCGAGAAGCTGAAGGAACTCAAAGACCGGTTTCTGCGGGAGCAGGAGGAATTCGAGAAAGGAGATGATGAGGAGGGGAAACCCGGCCGGAAATCGGTTGAAGAAAGGCGGAAGCAGACCCACCGGAAAGTCGAGCGGATCGACGAAATAATCAGTGAGCGGGAGGAACGGAAATCCGCCGGGACCGAAGATACCCCGGAGAAACAGGACTCCTGATCATTCAAAAATATTCCCTCTGTTTAGAATCATGCCCGGATCAAGGGTCTCTTTTATTTTCCGGAATTTATCAAGTACCTCTTGGGGATACATGATCCGGAGGAATTCCCGTTTAAGTTTTCCTATTCCGTGTTCCGCCGAAACGGTCCCCCCCATATCGGCTGCCGCGGACGCCCATTTCAGGCATAGTTCTTTTCCGGAAGCAAATTCCTTTAATGTTTCCGGAATGATGTTGACATGGACATGACAGTCTCCGATATGGCCGAATATGATACCTTCCAGTCCGGTTCTGTCCAGGTCAGCCCTGTACAGCTTCATCAGCTCCCGGAATTTTTCTTTTGGAACAGCCAGATCGGTACTGAGCTTGGTGATGCCGGGCTCTTTCCGCCGTACTCCGTCGATCCGGCGGTTAATTCCCTCCGGCACCGCGTGTCTCATCTCTTTAAACTGTCCGATCCCGCTCCACCCTTCTCCGGTCCAGGTTTTCTCTATGTCGCCGCCCGCTGAACTCAAAACCCGGGCGGTTTTTTCCAGGAGCCGCTCCAGGTCCCTTTCGGAATGAGCAGCCAGTTCGGTGTAAATCCCCGTCCCGGAGTCAGCGGGAAACGGGGGAAGGTCTTTCAGGATTCCCCGCTCCTCACGCTCCCGTCCGATAAGTTCCAGGGATGCCCGGTCGAAGTATTCCGCCGCCATAATGAATCCCGATTTATCCATCCGGAAATCCCGAATCAGGTCACTGAAATCGAGCGCTTCCTTTTCCCCCGGAAAAAAAGAAAACAGCGCCAATATATTTCGGGGTTCTTGTACGACTCTCACGGTAAGGGATGTGAATATCCCCAGGGTTCCTTCACTCCCGATGAATAGATCAAGTATGTCCATCCCGGGCCGAACATAGTATCCGGCAGCATTTTTAATTCCGGGTGATCTGACATCGGGCAGTTCCAGCCGCATTTTCCGGCCTTGACGGGAATTGATCTCGAAACCGGGGTCCGGATGTCCTTTCTTCCGCGCCAGATCCGTTACGGTACCATCAGCCAACACAACCGCTGCCGAATTGATGAAGTTCCGGACCGAACCGTACCGGAACGAACGGGCTCCGGAGGCGTTCGTCGATGCCATTCCGCCCAGCGTCGCGGAGGGCTCGGTCGGGTCCGGCGGAAAGAAAAAACCGGGATATTTCCTTCCGCAGTACTCCCGCAGTTCCAGAAGCGTGACTCCCGGTTCCGCCGTGATGAACACTTCACTTGACTCCCCGGAGCGGTCGCCGGTAATACGATTCATACCGGATGTGTCGATGACAGTGCCGTCCGCGGGAACCGCTCCGCCGGTAATTCCGGTTTTTCCTCCCTGAATTGTTACCGGTTCACCCCTGCCGTTCAAATCCGAAAGAGCCGCAGCCAGTACGGATTCGTTTTCGGGACGGAACATCCGGTCTGCCCGGCCCGGCATCCTGGATTCGTCTGAAAGTATGGGGAAGTCTTCTTCCGTTAAATATTTGTATTCGCTTTTCAAGTCAATCTCCGCCGTGTTATACTGTATCTTATCAACATGAGATTTAAATTGATAGGATGCGAGGTTTTTATCCGGGAAATCAGCCACTGGATTGCCCGGTCACCCCACGCGATAGACGCGGAATATACCGAAAAGCAGTCTCACAACGACAGCTGTCTTCTCCGAGAAGAGATCCGGGAACGGATCCGGCAAATTGAGGAGGGGAAGACCCGGTACGACGCGATCCTCCTGGCCTTCGGACTCTGCGGGAACAGTACGGCCGGAATCGCGGCAGAAAAGACGAAACTCGTTATTCCCCGGGCTCATGACTGCTGCACGATTTTTCTCGGTTCAGCCGGCAGGTTCAGGGATCTTTTTTCCGATAACCCTTCCCGGCCGTTCACTTCGGCCGGCTACATGGAGCGGGGCGAGAACGATTATCTCCGGGAATCCGAAGGGGGAAAGTTTCTCGGTCTGGATAAAAGTTATGCCGAATACGTGGAGCTCTACGGTGAAGAAAACGCGCGGTACATTATCGAGACCCTTACTCCCCCTCAAAAACCGGATGATTCGGTTTTCTTTATCGATACTCCCGAAACATCTCATCTGGGATTTGCCGAAAAATGCAGGGAAGACGCGGAAAAGGAGAACAGAGCGTTCAGACTGATCCCCGGAGATTCCGGGCTGATCCGGGATCTCTGTGCCGGTAACTGGAGTGAGGACCGTTTTCTGATACTCGAACCGGGAGAGAAGATCGTGCCTCTTTACGATTGGGAAAAAGTTATGGAAAAGGAGTGATTTCGAAAACAGCTATGCTCAGAGCAGTGTATCTGGATTTCCGTTCTCTGCCTCCGACACCGGAACGGCTTATGACCTTCCCGTCGCTCTGTCTGAAGCTCGGGATAGACACCCTTTACCTGGACTGGGGAGGCGCCTTTCCCTGGTCTTTGGACGGTGATTTCCTGAAAGATACCTACACCGAAGATCTCATATGCCGGTTCACCGGTAAACTCCGTGAATCGGGAATAAGAATCTATACCGCGGTCCGGCTGCTGGACGGTCTCCTTGCCGGGACCGGAAACAGCCGCTTGACCCACCTAAGCATGCCGCCCCGGGACCGGGCAAAATTCAAAGGAACTTCCCGGGCTTTCTTAAAATCCGCGGAAGACATTAGGGACGATCTTGTTTCACTGATTCCGGGAATGTCCGGGGTTTATCTGGGGGGTGATTCTTTTCTGCCCCTGGATGTATCTCCTGAGGAGCAGATTCAGGAATGTATCGGTCCGATTCTTTCGATATTCGAAAATGAAAACCTGATCCCTGTCGTTTCCGGAAGCCTTATGACACGGTTGGCTCCCGGGGCGGACGGACCTGTAGGGCGGGCGGAGTGGTTAGTTGCCGACGGCACAATACCGCCGGGTTCGGATAAAGACCGGATATGGTGGTATACGGCCGATCCTGCTCTACTGGAAGGCTCCGGTAACGGAATAAAGGGAGTTGTGGGGACAGTTAGGTTCCCCGAATGCTGTCCCGAAGCGGCGTTTCAGTTTTATGCCGGAGAAGAAGATCCTCCGGTTTTCCCGGGATTCCGGCAGTTTCACTCTCTGCTGGATGCGGCCTGGCGGCGGGTCCGGCGGGACCGGGAGCGGCTCGCCCGGCTTTCTTTTACCGCGGCGCCTTGTCCGGCAGACTCTCTTCCGGGAGACCTCGATGAGGGGATTAACGAGTGCAGGCGGAAAGCGGACGCCCTCCGGTACGAGATGGACGGAATTATCCAGGAAGACGCGTTAAAGTCGTACTGCGCCTCCCGGGTTTATCCCCTGGAGGAGGAGCTCTCGGCTATTTCGGTTCGAAGGAAGCATCTCCTGGAACGATTCTGACCGCCCCCATATCTGCCGACGCGGCCATGGCGGCATAGGCCCGGAGAGCGGGAGAAACGGTACGGTTCCTCCCCCTGGGGGTATACGCTTCGGCTCCGTATTTTTCTTCCTTCAATCTCCGTTTGTTGAGCTCATCATCACTCAAAACCGCGGAAATTTTCCGGTTCGGTATATCGATCTCGATGATATCGCCGTCTTCGAGCAGGGCGATCGCGCCGCCTGCCGCGGCTTCGGGAGAGACGTGGCCGATGGAAAGACCGGATGTGCCCCCGGAGAACCTCCCGTCGGTTATGAGGGCGCACTTTTTCCCGAGATGCATGGATTTGATGTAGGAGGTGGGGTAGAGCATCTCCTGCATCCCCGGACCGCCCTTGGGACCTTCGTAGCGGATCACCACCACGTCCCCCGCCGATATTTTCCCGGCGAGTATGGCGTCGCAGGCTTCATCCTGGGAATGGAACACCCGGGCCCTGCCCGAAAAATTGAAGAGGTTTTCATCTACCCCCGCGGTTTTAACGATACATCCCTTTTCGGCGATGTTGCCGTAGAGGACGGCTAAACCGCCGTCGGGATAGTAGGCGTTTTCTATGTCCCGGATGCAGCCCCTGGTCCGGTCGGTATCCAGTTCCCGGTATTTGGAGGACTGGCTCCCCATGGTAAGGCTCCGTTTCCCCGCGGGGGCACTGGTAAAAAGTTCCCCGGCTTTTTCTGAAGCGCCGGCGTCCATAATATCGTACGTTCCCAAGGCTTCCTTGAGAGACGGGGAATCTATCCGCTTAACCGAAGTGTCTATCAATCCGCCCCGGTTAAGTTCCCCCATTATCGAGAGGATTCCGCCGGCACGGTTTACGTCCTCCACGTGGTATGACGAACTGGGGGCGACCTTGCACAGGCATGGAACTTTCCGGGAGAGTTCATCAATATCTTCCATAGTAAAGTCCACTCCCGCCTCCCGGGCTACCGCAAGGAGGTGCAGAACGGTGTTGGTGCTGCCGCCCATGGCGATATCCAAAGTCATGGCGTTTCTAAAGGCCGCTTTACCCGCGATGTTCCGGGGGAGCACCGACGTGTCCCCATCGGTGTAGTACCGTTCCGCGAGGTCCGTGATAAGTTCGGCGGCCCGGCCGAAAAGTTCCAGCCGCTTGGTGTGTGTGGCAACCACGGTTCCGTTTCCCGGGAGGGCCATCCCCAATGCTTCGGTCAGGCAGTTCATGGAGTTAGCGGTAAACATTCCGGAACAGGACCCGCAGGTGGGGCAGGCGCTCCGCTCAACCCGGGAAACTTCCTCGTCGTCAACTTCCGGGTCTCCCGCCAGAACCATGGCGTCGATCAGGTCGTACTTTTTCCCGTCCAGATCACCGGCTTCCATTGGGCCGCCGGAGACAAACACCGCGGGAATATTCAGCCGCATCGCGGCCATGAGCATCCCCGGAGTAATTTTATCGCAGTTGGAAATACATACCAGCGCGTCGGCGGCGTGGGCCTCCGTCATATACTCCACGCTGTCGGCGATCAGGTCCCGGGAGGGGAGGGAGTAGAGCATTCCCCCGTGTCCCATGGCGATACCGTCATCGATCGCGATAGTGTTGAACTCGGCGGCGAAGTATCCCGCCTTCTCGATTATTTCTTTAACCCGCTGTCCGATGCCGTGAAGATGCACGTGACCCGGGACGAACTGGGTAAAGGAGTTGGCTATCGCAATGATGGGTTTCCCGAACTGTTCTTCCTTCATCCCGTTTGCCCGCCAAAGGCTCCGGGCGCCGGCCATCCTTCTTCCTGCTGTTGATCGTTCGCTTCTAAGAGGTATTCTCGCCATATGTATCTCCTTCGTGTTCCATCATACCGGCGGGAGCCGATCGGGGCAATACGGGTGATTAAGAACCAGCAATTCCCGGTGATCACATTCGCATAAAAATTTATAAATTGTTTTATTACAAGCAATTACATAAATCGGCATCACCGGAAATTGCCGTTTTTCCGCGAAAAAAATATGCGGCAATTCCCGGTCAACCCGATCTAAATTTATATATTATATGAAATTATGGCCGCTTCTCAATCACAGAAGGAGTTGACCGGGATTTGCTGAGATGTACCAGGACATCAAGGAAACCCTGGATGAGCTGCCCGATGAGTGCTTTCGGGAGTATAAAAAGGGCTGCAAGGCGTGGTTTTCCTGCTGGAATATGCCCGAACACCTACCGTTCAAACGCTTTGCTTCCAATGCAGCTTTCTACTACCATATGTGCATTTCATTTTTCCTGTTCGAATCCTTCAAATACGATATGGATTCTCCGGTTATCAAAATCACCTGGTATGCGATGAGCTTCAGAAGAAAGGTCCTTGATACTGCAGGCCAGATCATTCGAACCGGTCGTAGAATCCATGGAGACAGCTTCCTACCGGGTTGGCCAATGAAAATCAAGGTGTCACAGGCCCGGAAAACGCCCAAAATTAAGACCCCGAGGCTATGAAAACGCAGGCTGTACCGAATTGTAAGCGGAATCGCTCAGATTAGGTACCATTAAAAGAAGAGCTTGATGGAACAATTCTATTATCATTTCTTCTTTTCCGTATGCTATTCTGTCCAGGAATGCCCGAAGGTTTCGTGAAAATTCCGTTACTGTAATGCGTGTCATAACACCTCCAATACTGATTCTGCTACGTTTCGCGAAATTTTGATTGACAGAAATTATAACTTTTCCTATCCTTTAATTCAGGTCAAGAACATCGGTGTGTGTACGCCGGAGATGTCGCCGGTATGCGGATCGCAGTTCTCGGCTCAGGGCCATTCGGAAACCTCGTGGCGCAGTGCGCTCGAGGTCTTGGAGCAAAAGACGTTATCGCTACCGATCTCAGCGAATTTCGGCTGGAGCTTGCCCGGGACTGCGGTGTTCCGCACACGGTAAACGTAGCCAACGAAGATCTCGGTGAAGCTATCTTCGAACACTTTGGTCCGGACAAGGCTGCCATAATCTTCGAGTGTATTGGTTCGGGGGAGGCAATTACCTCCGGAATCTCGGTAGCTCGAAAAGGATCTACCATCATTGTGGTGGGAGTTTTCGGGCAGAAGCCGCCGGTAGACCTTAGGTTGGTTCAGGATCGTGAGCTGACTATACGCGGCACGCTTATGTACCAGCGACCGGATTACACCAGGGCCTTGGAACTGATTGCCGACGGTACGGTGATTCTCGATCGACTGATAACCGATACCTAGATATCTCGATGCCTACCATTATGTTGAAAAGGCCGCGGATCGGGCGATGAAAGTAACGATAGAACTATGATAATAGTAGTAGAAAAGAGGAGCGCGCAATGGACTTAGGATTGAAGGGAAAGAATGCGATCATTACCGGTGGAAGTGTTGGGATAGGCCTGGCGGTAGCAAAGTCTCTCGCCGGGGAGGGAGCAAACGTTCTTATCTGCGCTCGAGACGAAGAGCGGGTCCTGAAAGAAGCGGATGATATCGCTTCGACCTACGGTGTTGGCGCCGTCGGGGTCAGTGCCGATGTCACAGTGCCTTCGGACATCGATAAAGTTGTGTCAGAAGCGGCGAAAAGTTTCGGACACGTGGACATTCTGATCAATAATGCAGGAAGCGGAAGCTCCGAGACTATTATGGAAGCCGAAGATGATCGGTGGCAACACTACTGGGAGCTTCACGTTATGGCGGCAATTCGCTTTGTCAGGGGTGTTGTTCCGTTAATGCGTAAGGCCGGCAGTGGAGTAATCCTGAACACGGCCTCAATATGTGCGAAGCAACCTCTAGGGTACGAGCCGATTTACAACGTTACCAAGGCGGCTCTTGCCATGTTCGGTAAGTGTCTCGCA
Source organism: uncultured Spirochaetales bacterium (assembly GCA_964384485.1). GTDB lineage: Bacteria > Spirochaetota > Spirochaetia > CAYLLE01 > CAYLLE01 > CAYLLE01. Next base: position 26,360 of record CAYLLE010000031.1, read on the forward strand.
AACGAGCTCATCGACGAAAACATTCGGGTGAATACCATTAACCCTGGACTTGTTCTGACTCCTGACTGGCGAAAGACTGCCGGCATCCTCACCGAAGGGACAGATCAGACTGTGGATGACTATCTCGATGGCATTGCCAGGGAGAACACGCCCATTGGACGTTTCTGCTCGCCCGAGGAGTTGGCTCATTTCTATTCCTTTATGTGTTCCGAGAGAGCGTCATACTGCGTTGGTTCCTCCTATTACGTAGACGGAGGCTGGCTGAAGTCCCTTGAGTAGAACAGTCCGGTTTGAGGAGTGAAGCTATGAAGGCAGTGGCAGTTATGTCCTCCGGGGGACCAATAGAAGTGGTTGAGGTTCCGTCCCCAGAGCCTGGCTCCTACGAAGCCGTGCCATGCAGCGATGGTTTCCAACGACGTTACGTTCAGGCTAGTTGACATCAACCGATATATGTATTACATTACGCAATACGGAGAATACTAATGACAACAGTAAGATTAAATGATGAACTTGACAATAAACTTGGATTGCTCAAAGAAATGGAAAAAACAACAAAGACTGAAATAATCAAAAAGGCAATACTTGAATATTATGAAAATCATATCAAAGAGAAGACACCATATGAATTAGGAGAAGAATTGTTTGGTAGAAATGGGAGTAATGAATCCCTATCTCAAACCTACAAATCCAGATTAAAAGAAAAATTGAATGAAAAACACTCTCATTGATGCAGGCCCATTAATAGCATTATTCAATAAGAATGATCATTATCACAACAAGATTAAGCTTTTTCTAAAGGATTATAAAGGTATATTAACAAGTACTTGGCCCGTCATCACGGAAGTATCTCATATGTTAGATTTTAGCACTCAAACGCAAATAGATTTCTTAACTTGGGTGAATTTAGGTGGTATATACATCGAAGACATAGAGAAAAAGGATATTTCGCGAATGATTGAACTCTCAAAAAAATATTCTGATATCCCCATGGATCTTGCAGACGCTTCCCTTATAGTGACAGCAGAAAAAATAAATATTAAAGAAATAATAACAATTGACTCTGACTACTATATTTACAGGACAATTAATAAAGAAATGCTTAAGAATGTTTTAGAAAATGAAAAATGAAATCAAGATAGGTATTACTCATAAACTGAAAGATCAAATAAACATAAAGGTAGGGAGAGTTGATTGAATCATGACCGAACGTTTTTGTAGCCCCAAAGAAGTGGCAACCGAATGAGTCGAATCCGGAGACAGGTCTGCCGTTCTCCGCTGATTGGCGGGGGATATACCTGGAGAACTTGAACGACGCATTCAAGATTTCATTCTGTACGAGACAAGGAATGGCAGCAACATCATCGTAGGATCGGACTATGAAGTGGACTTAACACCCAACGAAGAGTCGGGTTGTCGTAGTGCTTCCCTTTCTGGTTTTTAATCGTCTCGCCGTGCTCTTTGAGTGCGCTATACCTCAAGGAGCTGCCCGCCTGATAGTTTTTCCGGATCAGTTTCGTTTGTGGCGATGATAAATACGCCCTTAAACGCACCTGATTACCGGTGTGATCTGCACCGCTGCTATAGTCCCGATAGAAAATATGTTACACTTGATTCTACTCATGAAGGATTTCGTGGAATTTACAGAATCGAGGCAGCAGGATTGTGAAAAAACATCTAATAATACTCATGGCGGATCAGCTTAGAGCTGACGTTGTGAACGAAACATACACTCCGAATATTATGCAGCTTGCCCGGGAAGGAGTGAGTTTTAACCGTGCATACTGTGCTTCTCCTCTCTGTGTCCCGGCACGGGGCGCGTTTTTTACCGGGACGTATCCGAATGTGAACGGCTCTATCATCAATCCCTGGGAACCGGCTGAACGGGTTCATGGTGATGTAAAAGAGGGAATATCAAATCTGTATGAGATTCTGGAAGATGATGATTGGAGCTGCTGGCACACAGGGAAACAGCATCTCTATACTGCAGGCGGTAAACTCGAGCATCGTCCGGACTCCGGTACCCGGTGGGTCACAACGGAAAAAACATACGGTCCATTCCTTGAAAAGCACGGGCATAGAAGACCCGGAGGGCCCGGTTTCAGGGGAATCGTACCTGAAATGGCAGGTGGAAAAGTGACCCGGAAAAAGATGTACTCTATCCCGACAACCGGATGTTACGAGGAGGGATTTAATGCCTTTTTTGACGGATATTTTACAAACGGAGCGCTCAAGGCAATCCGGAACCGTGATCCTGATAAACCATTTTTCCTGAGCTCAATGTTTCTTGCTCCTCATCCTCCTCTCGATATTCCTGAACCATGGTACTCGATGTATAAAGATGTACCTGTTCCTGAAAATGTCGGTAAATGGAGTGAAAACCAGTCACCGTTACAGCTTTACAATCTACCCGGAGTACTCGGCTCCCGATATACCCGGAAAGATTGGGTAAAAATCTGGCCTGTCTACCTGGGGCTTGTAAGGCTTCTTGATCACTGTGTAGGGCTTATTTTAGAAGAACTCAAGGAACACGGGATATACGATGATTCTCTTATTCTTTTCACAGCGGATCATGGCGAGATGCTTGGTTCTCATTGTCTCTGGCAGAAAATGTGTATGTATGAAGAATCGGTACGGGTTCCCCTTATCTGGAAACTTCCTAAAGCGTCCTGTAATACGGAAACCGAAACTCAAGTTACCGCCGGAAAATCGGTCGAGATTCCGGTAAGCGCAATTGATGTACTTCCTACGCTCTGTGAGTACCTTGAAATACCACAGCCGGAAAACCTGAACGGGGTATCGCTTCGTCCGATCATTGACGGTGAAAATTCGGTATCTCTTGAGAACCGGAAAAACATATTCATTCAGGCAGACGGCAACGGAGCCCGGGGAAATTTCCAGCGAGCAGTCATTTCCGGTCCGTACAAACTCATTACCGATATATTCAAGGATGAAGTGTTCCTCGAGCTGTACAATCTTGAAGATGACCCGCAGGAGCATAAAAACCTTGCGTTCAGTGAGAGCTATGAAAACCGCATCCGTGAAATGCTCCGAAACTTAAGCAGACATATGGAAGATACCGGAGACCTCCTGTCACTGGAAGAGAAGGTGTATGATAACTTTATCCGGGATTATCAGGTGTTTGCGGAGTAGAGAGAGTGAAATT
>CAYLLE010000032.1:0-18401 GCA_964384485.1 uncultured Spirochaetales bacterium
TCCGGTTCGAATCGTCGGCGGATCTCCGGGATTCTGATACTACCCTGAACAGCCTTATCACCGCGGACGCCATAATCATCTCTTCCGGAACCGGGGAATCCTTGACCATAGACGGGGTGACCCTGGAAGCGGACATAACCGGAGCGGGGAACCTGTCGGTAAATGAAGCCGATGATATCGAGCTAACCGATATAAATACGGCGAACGGTGATGTAACAGTGACAGCCGGAACCGATGTCACCGTCGGATTAGTTTCAGCCGCCGGAAGTACCGTGACAATAACAGCGTCCGCGGGATCAATCGACGATGACGCGGATGACGGGGTAAACGACATCACCGCGGATACGATGGATTTGACGGCGAACGCGGGGGGGATCGGACAGACCAACGGGAACCTGGACGTTACCGCGGGATCAAGTTTCTCGGCGGATACCACGGCGGACGGCGGGAATATCGCGGTCCGGGGGATCGGTGATCTTCCGGTGGGATTGGTCGACGCGGGGACCGGGGATGTTGTGCTGATCAGTACCGGCGCGATCTATGATAACGTTAATGACGGGGTAAATGATATAAACGCCGATACCATCACCCTTACCGCGGTGAACGGCGGGATCGGCCAGACAAACGGGACGCTGGACGTGACCGCCGCCGCCGGCGGCCGGATAGACACCGTTACTACCGCTGACGGAGGCAGTGTTTCCCTTGAAAGTTCCGCTGACATTCCGGTCGGTTCCATGAACGCCGGTGCCGGAAATGTTACCCTGATAACGGCCGGGGCGGTGGAAGACCACGCCGTTGACGCGGTAAACGATGTGACAGCAGGAGCATTTAATGTGACCGCGGTAACCGGTATCGGAAGTACCGGGGAACTGGAGACCGACGTGGGGACGCTGGACCTCCTGAACAACGATACCGGAGACATCGTGATTTCCGAAAACGACGATGTAACGGTTACCCGGATGCGTCAGGATGCCGGTGCATCGGTTCCGGGTACGGTATCCTTGACGGCCGGAGGGGATATAACGCTGGTGGATATTTTTACCCTGAACTCCACGGTCACCGCGGTTGTGTTAACTTCCAGCACCGGCAGCATCAACGGAAGCGGCGGTGCTCAAGAAGTTCTCTCCGGTAATCGGGCGGTTCTTCGTGCCGCAACCGGAATCGGAGATACAGATTCTCTCAACACAAATATTTCGTCTCTGGATGCCGAAAATTCCACGTCCGGTGACATTGTCATCGATGAAGCCGGCGGTTTGAGTATCTTTCGTGCGGTGAACAGCGGCGGAGCTGCCGATGAAATTCGGATCACCGATATCGGCGGAGGCGACCTTACCGTAGACGCCGCCGGAACCGGAATCTCCACAGCCGACGGAGACATCACCCTGGAAAATCAGGACGGAGCACTCCTCGTAGAAGATACCGTTTCCGCGGGAGGAACAGGCGGTGCCGATCTATCTACCACAGCCGGAACGGGGACAAGCATAACCGTTGACGCCGCGGTCACCGGCGGAGACGGAGGGGTTACCATCAATGCTGTCACCTTTATCGACATAAACGCGCCGGTAACCGGCGGCGCGGCCGGGGCAGACCTTGATGCCGGTACTTCGCTCACCATTGATGATGTCGTAACGGGAGGAGCCGGCGGAGTATCGTCCGATGCCGCGGCCGGGAACAACATCGACGTAAACGCCGACATCAACTCCTCCGGCGGACCGGTAACAATCAGCACAGCCGACCAGGTCCTCCTCAGCGCGGACATCACGACCGGAGACGGCTCCGTCACCTTCAGCATCCCCCTTACCCTGGACGGAAACGCGGCAATCGACACGGTGGACGGCGGTGCAGGTGGCGCGGTAACCTTTGCTGATACAATAAACGGCACCCAAAACCTTACCCTGACCGCGGGGACGGGAGATGTTGATTTTCAGGGACTGATCGGAGGTACCACCCCACTGGCCGGTCTTTCGGTTACCGGAAACAATGTGGACTTCGTCGGTATCGGAAACGGCGGTGCCGGAGTGAACGGGACGGTCTCCGTAAACGGGTCCGGGCGGATAAATCTGAACGGTCCTGATTACATAACCGGCGACTCTCAATCCTACATCGCCGGTTCCGCCGGCACCCACCTGAACGTTTCAGACGGCGGATCTCTTGACGCCGGAGCCGGAAGTTTCACCTTCCGGGACATCTATGTGATTCTCCCGGTTCCCGCGACAATCACCTTATACAGCGACATAACCTGCCGGCATTTCCGTTTCTTTGAAGGGACCTTGAATCTGAATGGAAACGCCGTATCGACCACCGCCTACGGCGGCGGGGATTTCGCGGTGTTCGGCGGGGGATACGATCCGGATGATCCGGACCGGGATTCCGGCGTAACCGACGAGTTCGAGTACCCCGATATGGGAAGTCTCCCGGGGTGGGTAACCGCTCTGGCAGCTCTGCCTTATTCCGCTTCATTTACCGACGGAAGCACCTTCGACCTATCCGACAGTACCGTCACCGTGGGAGGGAATTTCTACGTTAACGGCACCGACCTTAGAGGCGGAGCCGCGGGCGCGGACGATCCCTGGTCGCTCGCGGTACAGGACAGCTCATCTGCCGATTACCTGGCCGACCCGGCCTATCCCTGGGGTGAACCCTATGCTGCGGCGTTGAACCTTACCGTGGATTATTCCAATGGGTCGGGCGGATATATCGGCGCGGCTGAACCTGACGGAGGAGCGGGCCTGGAGAACAACCGGGTAACCGACGGAGGCGGGAACAACGGCAATTGGGATTTTATTGCTCCATATATCGATCTTGCTGAAACGGTGTATGACAACGTCATAAAAATTACGTTCAACGAACCTGTGGAGAATTCGGCCAACCAAATTTCTTCGATTATCGCTTCCGTTACCACCGATTCGGGTACCGTTCCTTTTACCGGTTCCTTTACTAACGCCGCCTGCACCAGTTCAACTGACGGTGCCGGAGATCTAACGGTAATCTATCTTCAGACAACAAATACAACCTGGAATACCGATGCCGTCGGAACCTCCATCGGTGACGATACAGCTCCCGGCATCAGTACAAACCGTTCCGATGAACACCGGAATGTCTTGCCTACGCTGTCCATGCTGAAGGGACTCTTTGCCGACGCATCAGCCAAAAATTTGAGCCGAAATTACGGGACCGCCGCGCCCCATCCTGTTGTCGCCGAGTACACCGGTACGGTTGATTCCTGCCGTCCCGTTCTCTTGGCGGTAGAAACCGGCCGGGATACTCATGATTCGTCGGCGGACAAACCGTACGACGCCCACAACTACTGGCAGCTCCGGTATTCCGAAAGCGTCACCCCCGGTGATGCCGGAACCGATGCCGAAAATCTCCGGGCGGATACCGCCTTTTCTTCGGCGGCGGAACACGGCGGACATGCCGTTCAGAACGGAACTGCCGTTGATGTCGTCGGATACTTCAGTTATCCGGGAACATTCACTTCCGGTTCGAAGGACGGTAACGATGGAGTGAATTCCCTTTACCGGACAGCCGCCGCTAACGACTACGGAAGCCACGGAATCAGGATTTTCGCGGCAGGATACAGCGGGATGTCCGGAGGCGTTCGGGTCTGGCCGGGGTATATTACCGCGTCGGAGCTTCCCTCCGGGACAATCACGGTGCCGGCAAACACCTATCTGGTGGATGACGCCGGAAATGCCGTCGAGCCGACCTCCGACCCGTATCCTAAACCGGACGTGGTGATCGAAAACGCTCCGGTGGATGAATATGACTGGGATACCGATTTTCCGGCCGTCGCGGATTTCAAGCCGGAGGGCTCGGAATCTCCGTATCACGAAATCCTTACAAACGATATCAGCCGGAACTTCATCATCGACCGGTTCGACTTCAATATCCTGGACAATTCCTCGTATAATGAAGTCTGGGATTCTTACGCCATGCATCCCTGGGCGGAAACGAATGAAGGGGTAAGAGACTCTTCAATAAATCCTCTGGGATTCAAATTTGAAGAGGTTTCCGTGGAACCGGTAGAACTGGACAATCCTCAGGTACTCACCCGGGTGGAGAATGCTCTCTTCTATCCCCCCGACGGACTTGCTATAGATATCGAAAACGATACCTATTTTTCCCTTGCTTTTGATGAACGTGAGGAGTGGAGCGTCACCACGGATATGTGGGCTACCTATGACAGTGCTGTGGGCGGAATAACCGATCTGGCCGGAAACCTTCTCGCGAGCTTCAGTGAGCCGTACCTGGCCATAGAAAGAACACCGCCCGAGGTAAATATAGCCATCGGCATAGTCGGCTCCCGACGAATCTATGTCAACTTCAGTAAACCCGTTGTTACCACCGGTTTCCAGGAGATAACAAGTGATCTGTTTGTTTATCAGGGTGATAACTCCTTTACCAGCATTGAAATCCTTGAAAAAGATACTGACGGGGTCGGTACGCTGGAAGCATTTCTATACCTGGAGAACCCGCTCACAATTGAAGCGGCGGTAAATGACCACTTTTATCCGCTGGAAGAGATGGTTTTCGATGAACTTGGAAATCCCATGCTCCAAACGGTGACCCATCCAATTACCGATATAGGGATTGGTGTCGCGGAACCGGTCTGGGCAATTGACAGTATTCACAGAGAATTCGAAGACGGCGGTGTAGGGGGAACGCTTACCGTCTTTGACGGTACCGGAGGACTCATGGATCAAAATATTCTGATCCGAACCGAGGTTTATCATCAGGGGAATCTGCCGCTTAATCTTATTTATGATGTAAATCCGCCCGAAGATTCTATGCGGAAAGATTTATGGCTTCCCGAAACAGTTCCCGGTTACCTGCCGGAAGCAAATCTGGAAGCGAGAACCCTTACCCCGGTGCGGATGTCGGAAGGATATCAGGATTTCATCATGCCGGCGACGGATGAAGAAATCGTGCCGGGGGAAACTGTGGAATTCCTGCTCCGGTACGGTGATCTCTACTGCGCGACGGTGAGCGATCCCGAAGATCCCCGTACAGTCCGGCCCTGGCTTATACCGATTCGAGACATAACCAGACAACGCGGCGGAGTAACTATACTCAACAATCTGATAAATCCGGAATTAGGAGAAAAGACCGCGTTGAATTATTCTCTGGAATCGGCAGGCCGGGTCAAGATAACAGTATTCACCGGTGAAGGAAACGTAGTGGACGTCATCTATTCGGGAATACAGGGGAAAGGAAACTACACGATGTACTGGGATGGAAGGAATGCCGGAGACAGAATCGTTGCCCGGGGGATATATTTTATCAGGATTGTAGCGCCGGGAATCGATGAATTCCGGAAAGTAATGATCGTCAAATAGCGGAAATGTTATTCAGTAAACCCGTCAGGCTCATAGGTAAGAGATGGGGCTGCGATCAAGATGCTCCCGATGTCCCGAGATACAGAATTCGTCGGCGTTAGAGCGATTTCCAAATGCGGTACTTCCGCATCAGGCTCATCAGGTATGTCAAACTGCAGTACTTTAGGTGTTTGAAAGGTGATTTTGGTCCATTCATCCCTGGACCACCCTTCTTCGTCGGAAAAAAAGCTCTGGAACTGGGTAATCTCTTCTCCCATGGATAATTTCAAGGATAAAGAGATGCTGTCCGCGTCAAAACGGTTTGGATAAGCCGGACTGATCATACCGGCGGACTCGAGTTTGATATAAAAAGAAAACCGGTAGTGCCCGTCAACCAGATCCGGCCGGAGTTCTTCGGGATCGGATATCGGGACCTGAAGTATTATCTTCTGCTCGATATCCGTTCTGCCCACCCGGATATTATCGATGAATCCTTCCTGGGCGTTGTTTCCTTCATTAGGGAGACCGATTGAGAAATAATCAAACTCTTCGAGTGTTGTAAATCTGGCGTCCCCCTCTTCCGGCGGAGGGAAAGGCGTCACGGACCAGGATGTATCATTTCCGATGGCCCACTCCCGTTTGACGATGATCAGGTCGGTATAGGAGAAAAGATTTGGGAATTGACAGCTTGAATCAAACTGAATGAAGTACTGCGAATTCGGGATGAATCCGTCCAACAGGCCTGTCTCCGGATCATCGAAATTAAAAATACTCCATTGGAGACCGTTCAGCTTGAAATGGAGAACATTCCCTTCCATGGGAAGTCCCGCGTCAGGTTTGAGGGTCGTTGTAGTTTCAAAAATTCTTCCTGAACCGACAGGTCCCCGCAGTTCCCAGCCCGCGGGAATATCTCCGGGTGAGTTTTCCACGAAATCTCCGTTCGGGAATAGGTTCACCAGTTCCAACCGGTGGATGCTGCTTGTTCCGGCGGGAAGACCGTCTGTGGTTCCCGCGTTCACCGTACTCACCGGTTCAAAACGGAGATAATCGAATGCGGGACTGGCTTCGCCGTATGATACCTGCCAATCACCGGATTCAAATCCCTGGTTTTCGATTAGATTAACTCCCCGGTATTCCGTGAATAGATCTTCTCCGGCGGGGCATGATATGAGGAGGAGAACGGCACCGCAGACAACCGCGTATGTGAACAGTCTCTTAATCGTTTTCACCATATAAAATGATACCGCAAATATACAAAAAAATCTATATAGATGGTATTATACAGGATGATTGTATCCGCAATAATTCCCGTTTATAACCGCCCCGGGCTGCTCCGGGAGGCGTATAATTCATGTATCGGACAAAACCGCGAGGATTTAGAGGTAATTATTGTAGACGACGGTTCTGAACCCCCGGTAAAAGCGGAAGCTTCAGACAGAACCCAAGTGATCCGGGTTTCCCACACCGGCCGCCCGGGATTACTCCGGAACATCGGGGTCAAGGCGGCACGGGGCCGGTATATCGCCTTTCTAGACTCGGATGACCTGTGGCTGCCCGGTAAAATAGAAGCCCAGCTCAATTTTTTTCGTGAAAACACGGCGATCCGGATATGTCACACCAGAGAAAAATGGATCCGCTCCGGAAAGACCGTGTCTCAGCGCGGACAGAATCACCGGCGTCATGGGAACATATTTCCGGACAGCCTAGTAAAATGCGTCATCGGTCCCTCAACCGTTATGATGGACCGTGCCTTATACCGGGAAACTGGGGGATTCAGGGAAGATATCTCCGTGGCTGAAGATTATGAGTATTGGCTCAGAATAACATGCCGGGAGGATATCGGCTATATTGACGAACCCTTTACGGTTAAACGGGCCGGTGACTGGGAACAGCTTTCAGAATCCGGTCCAATCGAATATTACCGGATCACTGCGCTGGAAAAGCTCCTTGACAGCGGAGATTTATCCGAACCTTGCAGAGAACTGACGGTTAGAGAGTTCGCGCGTAAATGCCTGATCTACGCCCACGGCTGTTTTAAGCGGGGTAAAACGGAGGAAGGCCGGGCGTACCTGACTCTCTCGGAGAAGTACCCGCGCTAACTGTTCTTTTCTTTTAAACCGGCCAGTAAAGCATCCCGGAACTCCGGGATATCTCCGCAGTATGCGCCTAAGGCAGTGAGGAAACCTTCCGGGGTCCCGGTGTCGTACCGCTTCCCCTCAATCCGTTTATAAACCACCCCGTTCCGTTCCAGCTGCTTCGTCAGAGGATAAACGTGGTAGTACTCCCCCGTTCCCTCTTTCTGATGAATCTTCCAGCCCTCTTCCAGTTCCCGGAAAAAATCCGGCGTGTAGAGATACCGGCCGATAGAAGCCTCATGGGAAGGTTCGGTCCCTTTGGGGGGTTTCTCCACCAGTCCTTGTACGTGGAGTCCGTCTTCGGCGATATCCACTGCCGCGTAGGCATTGATGTTCTCAGGATCGTGGATCGTCGCCAGGACGGAGCACGAAGTTTCTTTCCAAACCGATATCAGCTGTGCCGCCAGGGGCGGGCTGCCGAAATGGATGTCATCCGGATAGGCCACAACCGCCGGTTCGTCTCCGATGTACGGTTTCGCCTGAAGAAGGGCATGCCCTGTTCCCCGCATCTCCTGCTGACGGATAAAAACGACATCGGCTTCCGGGGGTCTGATCAGAGAAAGTTTTTTTTCGCTGTTTTCCCTGGTAAATACGCTTTCCAGTTCTGCTTCACGGTCGAAATAATCCTCAAGCGCTTTTTTTCTGCGGGATGTTATTATGATGATCTCCCGAATCCCCGATTCTATAAATTCATCAACCACAAACGAGACCGCCGGTTTATTGACCAGCGGAAGCATTTCTTTGGGTAATGTTTTTGTGACCGGTAAGAACCGGGTTCCGTATCCTGCTGCTACAATGATTCCTTTCATTACAATACGTTCCTCTTCCTTGTGTTGAAGTTTAAATTGAGTCGATATAATCTTTCAGTGCTTTCCTGGCGGTCTCTTCATCCCGCTCAGCGTCCTCAAGGTTTTTCTCCAGCTGCTCTATCCGGTCTTCCTGTTCCGTCAAAGCCGCAAGATACCGCCGGTACAGATCGGAGGAGCTGTCGATGGCCTGAAGATTTTTCCGGATCCGTTCTTGATCCCGGAAAATAGCGCTGAGTTCTTCCTGCAATTTCCGGCGGGCCGATTCTTTCTCGGTTAATATATCTTTGAGTTCTTTTACCCGTTCCAGTTCAGCTGAGGTTTCATCATCAATAGTCTGCTGCGAGAGGTAGTACAGGATCTGATCCTCCCGTATATTCAGCAGGGATATTTCATTCCGGGTTATACGGATAAGCGGTACGGTAAACTCTATGTCGGTATCCGCAGACAGCTCGAGGCTGAACCGGTAAGCACCGGAGGTTTCAGATGCCGGCTCAACATCCGATGCCAACTCCCAGCCGTACCGTTTTGGATGCAAAATGAGAAGCTCCGCCCCGGATTCCGCTGTCCTTGATATCCTGTATTCTGTCCGCTCCATCTGCTTATACGTAATCCGGAGATATCCGCCGGTTATTTTTATACTGGTGATATCTTCCGGATCGGAATCCGACGAGGCTTCTACCGCCGTGGTTAAATCTACCGCGTAACTCGCAAGCCGCTCTTCTCCCGGAACAAGCTCCGGAAGCAGGGCATCGCCGGAGTAGGTCGATCCTTCAAAAACGGTGACCGGGCCCGCTGGAAGTTGACGGCCCGTGGTATTGGTAAAGCGGATTCCCTTAAGGGGCCGATTTGACAGCACCGAGGAATCGTAGATGAGTACTTTAGCGGTCTCTACAGGTCCCGTGATGATCGGTACCATAGCCGCGCTCCTGCGCGGAATAGTCACCGGCTCCGCGATGGTATAGACGGCTCCGGTACCCGGAAGGGCCGCACTCTCCACGCCTGTTGATTCAAGGTCAAGGGAATCCTCTTCTTCCGTTTCCGCGAAGTAACCGTATCCGCTGTCCGCGGCCGCGCTTTCCATCCTTTCCGATTTCATGGAGGGTTCGCTGTACATCTCCGGTTCAGGCGCCCTGTCCCGTTCGTAAACCTGGGGAGAAACTGTTGGCGCGGCAGGCGGAGCTAATTCCGGGCGGGACGTGTAAACAGGGGAGTACAGGTCCATAATAAATGAAACAGGCAATTCAGAGACCAGGCTGAGCCGTACTCCTCGCCAGTCAAATTCACCGGTATTTTCAATTATCGACCATCCCTGCAGCTGGGCCTCTTCTTCGTTCTCCCCGATGACGATCCGGTAGCTTGTTTTCCAAACCGGCACCTGCCGGATGTATCCGATCCGGACCTGACGTTCCCCTTCGCCGGAAAAACGGATGACCACCGATTTCCGGTCTTCCTGCCGGTTCTCAGCTATCACTTTTAAAGCGGATTCCAGTTCCTCCTGAAGCTGGTGATCGGTGAAAGAAATAGAACGGACATCTTCGATTGAACGCTGAACGATTCCGCGATCAGTTAAAAGATTCAGAAAAGCCCTCTGACGGGACCCCTTCTCCGTGGGCAGAGTGCGGAATTCGATGCTCAGGATTTTTCCCGTTACCGTACCTGTTCCCTCAATAACGACCTCCTCTCCCCTGGTCCGGTTCAAAATCTGGATCAGCGGGGGACTGTCTGAAATATCGAGGGAGAAACTTTCAAGGATTCTGGATAACGGGTCCTGTGAAGGATAGGTAACCGTTTCAACGGTACCGCCGCCGAAATCCTGAATTACCAAGCTTTTTAATATGTCGTTTATATCATCACGGGAAAAGGTCAAGGTGATCTCTTCATCACCGGTCACAGATCCTCCGTGCTGAAAATAACCGACACCGCTCGTAAACATACTGACCCGGTTGATAGGAAGCGGCGCTGATGCCGTGCCGGGAGAACTGTTCCCTGTATCCTGGGCAACTCCCATCGCCGGCAGGGTTAGAAGCGATATAAGGGTAAACGCGCCTATAAAAAACCACCGAATCAGTTTCATATGCCACCTCCGGGAAGCACTTTTTGACATATTATCAAGGTATAAACCATTTGAAAACAGTATTTCACCGTCAATACTTTGTATGTTTTAGACAGCGGCATAAGTCATTATAATATCATAGATTAAATCTGATTGACCGGTAACTGCCGGATGTTGTTTTTCTGCGAAAAACGGTAATTTCGGACGGTTCAACATTTTATCACCGAACCGGAGTTGCAGAATATTCTATTTCGCTTTATTTTTATGCTATGAAAAAGATAATATTCCTTTTAACGGTTACGATATTTAGTATTTCCTGTACAGTGAATCAGGAGGTTGTGGTTGAGCAAAGCGGGAGCGGAGACAGCCTAATCAGCGTGAAGCTCCATCCGGTGATGACTGCCTATCTCTCCGATCTAACTGCCATGCTCGGAGATGTGGAAGACCCGGATGAGGTGAAGATATTTGAACCCGAGGCGATGGAATACGCTTTTAGTTTTTATGAAGACATGGAACTGAGCGGTGTGTCGGTGCCTTCCAGGGATGCAATGACCATCACCATCACATTTGATGATATCGGAAAAGTGTTAGCTTCCCAGGAAGAACAGTTTGGACAGCTCTTTTCGTTTAAAACGGAAAACGGGATAAAGACAATCAATATCCGGGTGGACCAGTCGGTGATACGCCATGTGCTTTCCTTTTCCCCCGCGGGAAAAACGATGGCCGAGAGTCTGCTTCCCCCGGAAGGATACGCCTTTTCCAAAGAAGAATACATTGAGTACCTTGAGTGGCCGTTAGAAGAATATCTGGAAGGAAAGGACTTGGGTAAAATACTCGCGGAATCGTTTATACATCTGGAACTGCGGGTGAAGGGAACTATTATCCGTCAGGCGGGGGGGACCGTTTCCGGGAATCTGGTCCGCTTCCGGCTGCCGCTCCTCGATGCCGTTACCGCTGAATCGCCGATCACCTATTCAATCACCTTCAGGTAGTATCGCTCCGGCTGCCTTTCTGAGCATGACTATCTCTTCAGGCCATCTCGCCTGTTCCGGTGTCTCTAAAATTAACGGGATGTTGTCGAATCGGGTATCCCTCATGATGAACTCAAAAGTCCCCATACCTAAGAGACCCGCTCCGATTGGGCTGTGCCGGTCTACTTTTTTGGCAAACTCCGTCTTTGCGTCATTCAGGTGAACACCCATAAGTTTTTCGAATCCGATAATTTTGCTGAATCGGTCCATTGTTTCTTCGTATTTCTCCTGGGTCCGCAGATCGTATCCCGCGGCGTTTAAATGGCAGGTATCAAGACAGACCCCCACGCGGTCCGGATTTTCAGACAGCTCTATGAGAGACGCGAGGTGCTCAAAGGTATATCCAACCGAACTTCCCTGTCCGGCGGTGTTTTCGATGACAAGTATGGCATGTTCAGTCTCTTTCATGGCGGTGTTCATTTCACCGGCAATCACCTTGAGACATTGATCCTCAGAATATCCCCGGAGATGGGCGCCGGGATGAAAATTCAGTTTTTTCAATCCCAAAGACTCCACCCGTCGTATTTCATCCACAAAGGTGGTAAGGCTGAGCAGCCGCTTCTGGGGATCCGGATTTCCCAGATTGATTAGATAAGAGTCGTGGGGGAGGACGAATTCTGAGTCTATACCGGTTTCTTTGAGATTTATTTTAAATGATTCGACCATATCCCGTGTGTACGGCTTAGCGTGCCACTGTTTCTGATTCTTTGTGAACATGGCAAACGCGCCGGCTCCGACAGCCGCGGCATTCCCCGGTGCCTTCTGTACTCCCCCTGATATTGAAACGTGCGCCCCGATGTATTTCATAGTTTTACCTCAAACGGAATCATGCTGGATAAAACAGTTAAGGTCAATAAGTACAATAAGTGGTTCTCCAGCACCCTGTTTTTATGTTACCGTACCACGGAAAGGGGATTCAATGGAAAAGCTTAAAGTTGCAGTCGTGTTCGGGGGACGTTCTGCTGAACATGAAGTTTCCCTGCAGTCTGCAGTAAATGTTTTAGCCGCGCTGGACCGGGAAAAATATGATCCTATTCTGATTGGAATAGACCGGAAGGGGAAATGGTACCTCAACGAACATTCCCTCAACCTTCTTGACGCGGAAAATCCGGAACGGATCAGAATGAATACGGGACAGAATGAAGTAACCATAGTGACCGCGGGAAGAGACCATCGGCTGATTGATCTCAAAAATTACAGTGATCTAGGGAAAATTGATGTACTTTTCCCGGTCCTCCACGGCCCCTACGGAGAAGACGGCTCCATCCAGGGGCTCGCAAAACTTGCGGACATCCCCTGCGTGGGCGCCGGTATTTTAGGTTCAGCCGTCGGGATGGATAAAGCTGTCATGAAGCGTCTCCTGCGAGACTCGGGTATACCCGTTTCTCCTTTTCTGTTTTTCCGGAACCACGAAAAACAATCAATTTCGTATGATAAGGTTTCCCGGGAACTCGGACCTGATGTGTACATAAAACCGGCGAACCTCGGGTCATCCGTCGGAATCTCACCCGCATCAACCCCGTCAGAATTTTCCCGGGGAATAGAAGATGCCTTCACTTACGATACCAAAATCGTTATTGAACAGGCAGTGCGGGGCAGAGAAATCGAATGCTCCGTTCTGGGGAGAAACCATCCCGAAGCATCACTTCCGGGAGAAGTTATCACATCCGACGGTTTTTATTCCTACCAGGCGAAATATATCGATGAAAACGGCGCGGTCCTGGAGATCCCCGCAAAGCTTGAAGAGATCCAGGTAAAACAAATTCAGGCTTTAGCGGTAGAGACATTTATCAGTTTAAACTGTACGGGTATGGCCCGGGTCGACATGTTCATCCGCCATAGTGACGGAAAGATCCTGATCAATGAAATCAACACGATTCCAGGATTTACCCGGATCAGTATGTACCCGAAGCTCTGGGAGGTATCAGGCGTTTCGAATCAGGAGCTGGTGGATCGGCTTATCCAGATTGCCCGTGAGGAATATGAAGAAACAAAAAATTTGCGGGATACCCCCTAAGACTGTTGCGAAAATTATTGTTAAGACAAAAAACCGGAGTTAATTCTTTATAATAAAGCTGCTTTTCAACTCCAACAACAATTTTGGCAACAGTCGAAATTATTTAAATCTAAAAATACCTGTAATTCCTTTAATAATGTGAATAATCCCTGAGATCGCCGTACCCACCAGCGAGATGATAAACAGCACCCTAAGCACTGTTTCCATCCATCCGAGGCCGATTTCTTCAAAATCAAACGGGAAAAATGAAAGTATGAAGACCAGTACGATAAAGCCGAAAATTGAAAAAAGCGCCTGAGTAAACTCGTGAAGAAACACCGGATGATAAAATACCAGCATAAAGTTACCGGTGAGCTGTACTATAATCGCAATATTAATGACCTGGAGTACAGTGAAATAATTGCTGTTCAGGAAAATGACGTTCCAGTCGGGCATCTTATTCACCACAAAAAATAGAATGGCATTGGCAATAATAGCTCCGATATACTCACCCGTTTTCCGTTCTTTTTTCCGGACATCTTCACCCATTCTTGAGCCTCCTCTGAAATATATGGCACCGTTCCAGTGAAAAGTCAAGTTACAGAATCCGCTGTGTTAACCAGCAATTTCCGGTGATCACATTCGCATAAAAATTTATAAATTGTTTTATTACAAGCAATTACGTATATCGGGATCACCGGAAATTGCCGTTTTCCGCGAAAAAAATATGCGGCAATTCCCGGTCAACCCGATCTAAATTTATATATTATATGAAATTATGGCCGCTTCTCAATCACAGAAGGGGTTGACCGGGATTTGCTGTGTGTTAACGCATTGCTTTAATGGACTATCGTGATCCCTTTGATCACCACTGATTTTTCGGGCCGGTTTTGCGGATCTGTTTCGACATTTCCGATTTTTTCGACAATGTCCATCCCGGAAATAACCTTGCCGAAGACTGTGTGTTTTCCGGTCAGCCACGGTGTATCTGACAGTGTTATAAAGAACTGAGAGCCGTTTGTGTCGGGTCCGGAGTTTGCCATGGCGAGGTACCCTTTTTTCAGCGGGTATGAAGGGAGCCCCTGGGTAAACCGGTATCCCTGAAACTCGAGCACCTGTTTAACTGTCAGCGCGGACACCTGTTTTTTTACATCTTCAATCCGCTCGTTGTATTCTTCTTGTGATTTTATCCCCAGATCCCGTACAACCGGGCCTAAAATATGGCGGCTTAGCTGGTCTTGAGTCCTGATACCCAGTATCTCATGGGGTCTCCCTTCATTATCGATGGCTTTTAATTCGTGGAGTCCCAATGCTTCAGCGCTTATTTCATCGGTAAACCGGTATCCCGGTCCGCCTGTGCCGTTTCCTAATGGGCAGCCGCCCTGAACCATAAAATCGTCTATAACCCGGTGAAAAATAAGTCCGTCATAGAAAGGCTTTTTCATCTTTGTGCCGGTTTCCTGATCGGTGTATTCCTTTGTTCCCTCCGATAATGCAATAAAATTTTCAACTGTATCCGGTGCTGCATGAGAGAACAATTCCATCCGGATTGTCCCCATGTTGGTTTCCATAACACATACCGGATTTGATTTCTTTTCCATTTCTGTGTCTCCCCATACCGGGAGCAAGGAAAGAAGCGAAATGAATAATATGATTATTGGTTGTCGTAATGCTGCTGATTTCAATTAGTCCTGCCTTTCTCTCAGTCTAATATACTCTGGTCTTAATGAAAACCCGTTTTGGTTTTTTGGCTTCTACAGTTATCTTTATTTATTAGGAGGTAATATGAAGGCGCTAAAACTTAGAGACAACGGAGAGATACCGGTATTAGGATTGGGGACATACGGCATCGGCGGCGGCAGTACCCCTGAACCGGATTTGGATGAGAAACATATAAAAGTTCTCCGGAAAGCCTTCGATTTGGGATATACCCATTTGGATACGGCGGAGGTTTATGCTTCAGGGCATTCGGAAAAAGTTATCGGGATGGCTTTGGAAGGCAGGCCGCGGAGCTCCATGTTTCTAACCACAAAGGTGGACCCGGCCAATTTAAAGCTGGATGATTTTAAGGCTTCTCTTAAAGGCAGTCTGGAGCGGCTTAAGACCGATTATATTGATCTCTACCTTATTCACTGGCCCAGCGATTCCCTGCCTATTGAAAAATGGTTCGATGGAATGAACTGGGCTTATGATCAAGGGCTAATCCAACATGTAGGGGTCAGTAATTTTAGTGTGGAACAGCTTGAAGCAGCGGAGAAGCACAGCAGCCGGCCGGTTGTAACGAACCAGGTACCTTACGGTCTTGATGACAGAAAGTATGTAAAGAACGGAGTACTTGAGTACTGTCAGGAAAAAAAGATTCTTGTTACCGCCTATTCACCGGTGAAAAAAGGAAGCCTGCAGAACAAAACTGTCCGGGATATTGCTGACAAGCACGGTATAACACCGGCACAGACAGCGTTAGCATGGCTTTTAACACAGCCTCAGGTTATTACCATTCCCAAAGCTGCCGGTATGGATCATCTTGAAGAGAATATCAGAGCAGCCGACATCACCCTGGACGCTGAGGATATGGAGCGGCTGGATAAGCTCGCGTAATCATATCAATTTCCGGTCGACGCCTTGTGTGATTTAGAAGAGGCTATAATTAACTATAATGTGGAAATTTAAGCGGGGTGACCGGGAATTTCCGGCATAATCAGGATACAACATTCACAGGATCTCCCCGGAGATACTGCCGGAGATTGTGAGCCGCCATTTCGATCATCCGCTGTCTCGCTTCCCGGGTGGTCCAGGCGGTATGCGGGGTGATGATGCACCTGGGGGCTTTAAGCAGCGGGTGATCTTTTCGGGGCGGTTCTTCAGAAAGAACATCAAGGCCTGCCCCCGCGATTCTGCCCGTTTGAAGTGCTTCAGTAAGTGCGGGTTCTTCGATTAAACCGCCTCTGCCGGTATTTATAAGGAAGGCGCTTTTTTTCATCATGCCGATAGTGCGGTTATTGACGATGTGCTCCGTCTCTTTGGTAAGGGGACAGTGCAGGGTGACGACATCGGATTCCCGGAACAGTTCCTCTACCGAAACCCAGCGGAATCCGGGATATTGGGGCATGTTTTTCGGCCTGGGAGCAGCGGCAATGATTTTCATCTTCATGGCATTTCCGATAGCCCCTGCGGCTCTTCCTATCTGACCGAATCCGATGATCCCGAGGGTTTTCCCCGCAAGCTCCACCTGGGGGGTTACCTGGAAAGTAAAATCCGGATTTGATGACCATTTTCCCCGTCTAACCGCTTCGCCGTGAGTTTCCGGCGCCCGTGCTAAGGCAAGAAGAAGCGCGAAAACATGCTGAGCCACTGAATCGGTACTGTATCCGGGGATATTTGTAACGGTAATGCCTTGATCTCGTGCGGCAGCTACATCGATATTATTATAACCGGTGGCCAGCACGCCGATGAATTTGAGAGATTCTGTCCGTTCCATATCTTCCCGGGTTAAAGGAAGTTTGTTCACGTAAATGCCTTCGGCCCGGTGCATACGTTCAGCTTTTTCTTCAGGAGTACACCGCGGATATACTTCCAGCGAACAAAACTCTTTGAATATTTCCCATGACAAATCCCCCGGATTTACTGTATATCCATCAAGTATTACTGTTTTAAACATGTTTTCCTCCTGCTAAACCCGGAGTGCGGATGCCGATTTTTCCGCTGCACTCCCATTCTGCGTTCCCGTAATTTTCCAGATACATGGCTTGCAGTTTTACCGCCGCGTATAATTTCCCGGAAACCTTATCAGGCACCGGAAGTTTATACTCCCGCCAGCGGGCCCACCGTCCGATCCTCGAAGAGGTGTCCGGCGTATGACCGATCACTTTTTCTTCTCCATCCTGCTCTGATATCAGGTAAACTTCACTGATAAATGCGGCAAAATTCCCGGATTCATAGGTAAAGCAGAGGTAAGACGGTGCCGGCGGTGCGGTATATCTGGTTATATCGTAACGGAGGACAGTCTCAAATCCGGATGAAAAGGACCCGCGGTTCCAATCTCCGATGGACTGTTCCCGCTCCTTCCACCGCGGATCGATACTGCCGGTCTTCCGGGTAAATAGCCGCCAAAGATGATCGGTCAAACGGTAGAGAACATTACAAGTATCCCGGTGTCGAATCATGTTGGTGTAGGGCTTTACGCCGTGAAGTTCCTGGTGTATCCGCATGCCCCACCGGTCCACACTCTGTCCCAACTTACCCGCGGCAGCGTCCAGCCGGGTTAATATTTCCGTGATCTTGCCGAAATTGCCCTCCGGGAATCCGGATGAGCGGAGATCATCAATAGCGATGAGTGCTTCCAGCCCTCCGCTCAGGGCTTCCGATTCGTCTATCAGATCGTCAATCCCGGAATTTTCTGCTATTTCAAGAGCACGATTGCTCTTATCCAGTGCTTCATCAATAATAGATCTCTCGTACCGGATTCCGGACCTGGAAAACCGGTGGTCCTGCCCGTCCGTTCCGGCCAAGGAGAAGGAAAGATCGTAGGAGTAGATGAGCCTGAGAAGCAGATTACTTTCCGCAAACCACCATCCCGCGTCACCGGCTAACATAGCCCAGGATGTAAACAGCCCGGGATCTATTCCCTTTGCGCGAGCAAAGGCGCGACAGAACGCTTCCGGTGATCTTCCTTCAGGATTCCAGGACCATTCCGCGAGGGCCATCACGTTGAACTCATGATGCCGGTTTGTAGGGACAGCATATCCCGTCACGTTACTGAGCCCTTTTTCCGCGAACTCTGAGCACCTCGAATGGATGAATTGCGGGCCGGTAAAGGGAAAAACGGTCCGCCAGCTGTGGGTGATCTGCGGGTATACCCCAAGCCACCGTCCCGATTTCGCGGTTTTTTCAAGGAGCGGATAAATCATGGGATCATGGCTTGAATCGTAGGTGCGTCCGCCGTCGTAATAGGTAATCTGCGTTTCAGGATCGGCCGCTTCAATGACAAGATGATTGTAATGGTAGCTACCTTGAGAGAGGAGCAGGTGCAGTGTGATATGGGGGTGTCTCTCCTTCACCG
>CAYLLE010000032.1:18411-29377 GCA_964384485.1 uncultured Spirochaetales bacterium
GTTCAACCAGTTTTGTTTCTAGAATATACGGTTCCTGTCCCTTGCATTGACTGCAGAAGCAGGGAGTCCGGTCTTCTGAAAGCCGTATCTCGATTGCGGGAATATCTTTCAGTTCTGCGATTGCGGAAAGCCACCGGGAAACCATTACCTCTGTGGCCGGACTGGACATACAGAGCCCCGGGATGTATTCCGGGGGAAGCGCTTTAGCCGGGTCCGGAGTATTTGTGACCTCCTTGTTTGCGAGAAAACCTGCGTATTGCGCCATTATTTCCAAGTGCCGGAGATAGGGAACCAGCTCCAGTCCGCGGCTCCTTATCTCATCAAGTTTTTCCCGGCTTAGTCCTACATCAATCTGGGTGTCTCCGGTAATATCGGCGTAGACAGCCGCCTCATTCAGCTTCCATCGGCCCATCCAGCCGGTAACATCTTCAATATCTCCTCCCCACTGAGCCCGTCCGGCAATTTCGGGCCAGTCCACAATCCGGATCTCCGGCATCATAAACCGGCCGTCGGATTTTTGAATGAATGCTTCAAGCGTCCGGGCTCCAGCGTAGAGCCCGTAAGGCGCGGTTGCCAGGATTGCCAGGCCCGTCATCTCTTTTTTACTGCGGAGGGGGAGTATTCCGTAGGCCTGTTCCGGATTTTTCACCGAGTTGAGCCTATTTATAACTTCACGTTCCTGCTCGTCAGCACCTTCCATGGACAGCTTGATAATGAAGCTGCCTTTCAGACTCTCTTCTCTATCATGTTCGAGAAGCCTTACTGCGGATATAACAAAAGGATGGTTTCCCGGAACAGACGGTCCAATTTCAAGAATTACCGCGCCAATATCTGTTAATTTTGAACCCGAGATTTCCATTTCCCGGGGTAAGGGAATTACCGGAGGCTGTTGATTTCTCATTCGGTAAGTATATCAGAGATTCCTGTTTTGAAAACCGCAATTGAAGCTCACAAAGCTCACACAGTAACAGCAAGGCCCGCTTTGACAGAACCTCGGGTTTCCTTAATAATACGGATATGGAATGTGAAAACAGAAAACAGAATGAACAGGGCTGTACCTGCGGAAGCACCGGCTGTCCCCGTCACGGTATCTGCTGTGAATGTATACGGTATCACCGGGAAAACGGTGGAACCCCGGGCTGTCTCCGGAAGTAAACTATCCGATCGTTGTAAGCCTGCGGTAGAGACCGTCTTCAGAGATCAACTCGTCGTGGGTCCCTTCTTCCCGGATTTCTCCGTTCTGCAGGACAATGATGCGGTCGGCTTTTCGGACAGTGGAGAGTCGGTGTGCGATGATGATAGTGGTTCTGCCCCGCATCAGCCGTTCTAAAGCCTCCTGAATGAGTACTTCGGTTTCGGTATCCACACTCGAGGTAGCTTCATCTAAAATCAGTATAGGAGCGTCCTTCAGGATAGCCCGGGCGATAGAAATCCGCTGCTTTTGACCGCCTGAAAGTTTCACACCCCGTTCTCCTATCATTGTATCATATCCGTCACTGAATGATGAGATAAAATCATGAGCGTTCGCGGCCGCGGCGGCCCGGCGCATTTCTTCCTCTGTTGAATCTTCCCGGCCAAAAAGAATGTTTTCCCTTAGTGTTCCGTTGAACAGGAAAACATCCTGCAGAACAATGCTTATATTCCGCCGGAGACTGCTCAGAGAAAGTTCCCGGATATCCCTGCCGTCAATCAGGATGGATCCTTCCGTCACATCGTAGAATCTGGGAATAAGGCTGACCATGGTGGATTTCCCGACTCCCGTGGGTCCTACCAGCGCTGCCGTACTCTTCGGCGGTATTTCTATACTGATGTTCCTGAGCACGTTGTCTCCCCGGGAGTAGCGGAAGGAAACGTTCCGGAACTCAATCTTCCCTTCCGTTTTTTCCGGAAGATCCCCGCACTCCTCCGCATCCAGAATATCCGGCTCCTCCTGGAGCAGCTGCCGTACCCGTTCCGCGCCGATAACCGCTTCCTGGGTATGTTCCCATGCGGCGCTCAATATCCGGATAGGTGCGTAAAACATCTCCAGATAAAGGAAGAAAACAAACAGATCTTCGATGGGAAGGACTTCATTGAATGCCATCCTTCCTCCGAAATAGAGAACAATAACGGTACCGAGGCTGGATGTAAATTCAATGAAGGGAGAAAATGTAGCCATGAGTTTCAGGGCGTTCAGGTTGGAATTTCTGAATTTTTTTATCCGTTTCCAGATATGTTTGGATTGAGTGTGCTCACGATTAAACGCCTGAATTTCCCGTATACCTGAAAAGTTATCCTGAAGACTTGCGTTCAAATCAGCCAAATCCTCTTGACGCACCCGGAAGGCGGGTCTTACATGTTTCGCGAATGAGCGGATAGCAATAAATACCAGGGGTATGGGTATCAAAGTAAGAAGCATCAATTTGGCATTCATGATGAGGAGCAGGGTACTCACGCCCAACAGCATAAGAATGTTAACCAGCGTATCAGGTAAGGCGTGGGAAATCAGGTGTTCGAACTTATCGGTGTCATTTACCGCGCGGGACATAAGTTCTCCGGTCTTACGATCCTCGTAGAACCGAAGGCTTTGACTCTGAAGATGGTTGTAGACATCCCTCCGGGCATCGGCTACCACACCCCACCCGGCTTTGTGAGAAAAAAAGCTGGTGGTAAAACGGAGAAACCCGCGAAAAATATACAACAGCAGCAGGGTCCCGGCTAGCACAGTTATAGTCTTCATCGACCCAGCCCCCTGGGCCGTAGACTTGACGGTAGCAATGAGTATCCGCATGATCTGCGGACCGGTAAGCTGGACTCCCACCAGGAAGATAGTACTCCCGATGGCTAAAGCTAAAACTTTTTTGTATTTTTTCGCGTAGGCGGTAATAAATTTAATGTTATCCATGGATGCCTCTTAAAACTAATGCGGTATCAGTTTTTTACGATTTTTCACGCAAATGTTCAAGCCGGCAATTCCCGGTCAACACCTTGTGATTTAGAAGTGGCCATAATTACATATAAATTTAGATCGGGGGGACCGGGAATTGCTGTGTTCAAGCGAAGAATTTGCGACGGCTTTAAAAATTATACTGAACAGAGTATATTGCATAAGCAGTATGGGCAGGAATGAATATTATATAATAAATCCGTCTCAATATCCGGTCCGGAATATAAAAATCTATATCCTCCCCGCGTCTCCGGATCCGGAAGTGTTTTCCGTGATCCTTCCGAAATGGAGTATGTGGGAGAAAATACCGGCTGAAAACTGGATGGTTACCATGACCGGCTATTCTTCGGATGATTTCCCGCTGGAAGCGGAAGTAAGGGAACGGGTTTATTCGGCGGTATCCGACAGAATCTCTTCCTATACATCCCGCGCGGATACCCTCTTTACGTCCGGAATTGTGCTTACGGTCGCCGGTCTTATCAACTGGTTCCTTCCCGATCCTCTTATCCTGATTGATGAAGCAGTTATTTCCGCGGCCGGGATTCTTCTCGCGGCCGGCGGGATAAAGGGCCGGAAAAATAGATCTCAATACCGTGAAAATCTCACCGACCTTGAAATGCAGCTTAGGAAAATCAGAATGCATCCCCATCCTGTACTTACTCGGATATACGATGCTGTAAGGGAACGGCATAATTCCGGGATGACTGAGCCGGGAACCGGCGATTTAGAAGAAGAGACCCGATGGATGGTCAAATTGATTGATTTCGGAGAGCTGATTGATCAAGGCGAAACTGATAATGCTGAATTGGAGGAGATAGCCGAGGTGATCTCCCGTTTTGTACCGGCCGAAAAGCTCACCGGTATAAAAAATAAATTCGGTTTTTCCGATAAACGGTATAAGAAAAAAGCGGAAGCGGAAGCGGAAAAGAGAGGGTTATCAGCTGAGACACTGGACGTGTATCTGGATTTTTATAACGGAATAAAAAAATACCTATCGGAGGAGAACCGTGGAAGCTCTCATTAGTATTGATGAGTTCAATACATACAGCCGGGAGCTCGACGTGTTTACCGGAAAACCCGATGTTTTCACCTACGGAGCTCTGGATACAGATACCTATCCACCCCTTCCGCTCCACATACCCCGGCAGACTGAGGAAGAGCCGCCCGTCCTGGTTTGGGGTTGGAAGCTTCTTTCTGCGGCCGAACAGCGGGGCATGGACCGGATCAGGATACGCCGTATTACCTGTACTCCCCTGGAGCGTCTTAAACGGGCCCTTATTCTTGAAGGCCGGAGAGACAGTTATTCCGCGGAAGAGAAGCATCGGTTCCTGGACTACCTGTCCGGAAAAGGAGTAGTACCGGAGAAATGGGATGAAGTTTCTCCCCTAATTGCATCAAAAGGCTCATTTATACCCCAGGCCCGGCAGTATGAAAAACTGACGGAACAGGCAAAAGATTTAGTGAATTCCGGACTCCTGGATTTAAAAACAGCCGAACAGGGTAAACACATTCCGGAAGCGGCGCTCGCGGTTCTGAGGCCTGTACTAGAGTCTGGAAGTTTTAGTGTCCGAAGACAGCTCATAGAAATGATATCCGAAGTATGTATCCGGGACAACTGTACCCCTGCCGATGCGGTCCGTTTGGCAGAAAACCTTGGAGCACGAGATGAGCCGCTCGCCTACTGTATGAAGCTCCGATATCCCCGCCTGACCGGTCTAATGGAAAAGTTTACCCAATTCCGCAATAACCATTTAGCCGGGACCGGGATCACATTGGAACCGCCGAAATACTTTGAGGGAGATACTTTTCAAGCGCTGTTCACCTTCCGCTCCGTGGAAGAGTTTGAAAAACGGATCAAATCTTTAGAACAATTGAGAAAAAATATTGATGGATGCCTGGACTTATTATGACAAGATGATCAACCGGGTCTATATTACCCGTGACGCCGCCCGATATCCGGGGGCAGTCAGGGGCGCGGATTACTTTAAACGGAAACCGGTTATGTATATAGACAAAAGGGAAGGTATCCCCGATGACCATCTGAGCTTCCGTACCCTGCTCATCACAACCTCCAAGGGTCGAGTTTTGAGCAGATGTCCCGGCAGCAAAGGACACCAATGCTGTAATTATCTTACTGTGGATCTTTATATCGGATGCGGGATAGGTTGTACCTATTGCGCCATGCGGGGCTATCTGAACTTTGCTCCTCAGACAGTGCAGGTAGACACCGAGAACGGTATCAAAACACTCCGGAAGACCGCTCTGAAACATTCCAGCAGGGTAATCCGGGTCGGTTCGGGCGAGGTGGGTGATTCACTCCTTTTTGATCCCATTTTCCGACTGAATGAAGACTACATTACCGGAGTAAGTGATCTCCGGAACGTGTTTTTCGAAACAAAAAGCAAAACCGCTTTTGTCGATCATCTCCTGAAAATTCCTGAAAAAGGAAATGCCGTTATAGGATTCTCTTTAAATCCCTCAGCAATAATAAAAAAAGAAGAGGGGCTCTCTGCTTCTTTGGAGGAAAGATTGGAAGCGGCAGCAAAGGCAAACAATGCCGGATACCTCGTATCTTTTCATTTTGATCCGGTAATATCGGGACCTGACTGGCGGGAGGCGTACAGGAACGTAGTCGAAGGTATCCGAGCATTACAGCTGCCCCCGGAAAAAATCGCGTGGATCAGTTTAGGCACATTCCGCTACACGAAACGGCTTAAGGAAGCGATGGATACGCGGCCTTATCTTATGGATGAATTCATTCCCTGCCGTGACGGCAAATACCGGTATTTACAGAAAATCAGACTGGAAATTTACCGAGAAATGATAGAAAATTTGAGACAAGCTACGAACGCTCCGGTGTATTTATGCATGGAAAGTGATGCAGTGTGGAGAAAATTATATGGATCCATCCCTGGAGAAATACCCGATATGAGTGATATATTTTATCCAGACGGTGTTGAAATTGATCTGAGTGACACCGAGGAGGTTTAAAAGTGAAACGGATAATAGCAATATTGATAATTGTTACCTCAGGAGGTCTTTGCTTCGGTGAAGATACAATCGGTGAGATAAGCTATGTAGAGGGGGGCCTTCAGGTTGTAAGAAATGGAAAGCGTCTTACCCGGGGGGTTACCTTTGGGTTTGATGTGGAGCAGCTTGATCAGTTCACCACCGACTCAAGTGGTTACGCCGAAGTCAATGTACTTCCCTCCACCGGTGTATCCGGAACGGTAAAAATCCAGCCGAATACCAGTTTTTATTTCGATCTTTCTAACCTGCGAGAAGGCAAAGGAGGCACCCTTGAGATGCTCACCGGTTCAGTCGGCCTTTCGGTAAAAAAACTGGCCGGCCGCTCCCGGATGGAGGTTCGTACCCGCGGAGCCGTTATGGGTGTCCGGGGGACGACATTCCAGGTTTTTATTGCGGTAAACGGGGATATTCTTGTTTCCTGTGAAGAAGGGAAGGTGGAGTGTCAGGATGAGACCGGAGATGTCCTTTACGCGGCTCCGGGCAGGGTTGTTGAGCGTACCGAGGATGCTGTTTTCAGAAATATTCCGGTCGCTGTTGGTGATCTGGATGAATTCAGGAAAAACTGGAACTCGGAAAAAATAGAAGCCTTCAAGGCCAATACCGGCCGTGTTCTCAAATATTATTCCGAACGGTACCTGGAACTTCGTGATAAATTCATCGAAGAGTTCGGTGATCTTCTGATGCGAAGAGATATTCTTGATAAATGGATGAAAGAAGATCAGGAGGGGCGGATCGGATCAACCGCCGCGCGTATGCGGGAAAAGAAGGCAATTTTCGGAAAACTGGCAGATATCCGGAAAGTCCTTTTTATATTTGAAAAAATATACTACCGGGTAATGGAACTTTACGGTTACTACCAGGAAGGATACGGCCGGGGGCTTATCCGACCGGGGCTTTCCGCGGCTGGATTTTTTAATATGTTCCAGGAGGACAGGGAAACCCTATTGGATTATATGTCCGATGTCCGGTATGTCATGAAACTCTACGCCAAGCGGAACGAAGGGGAACTTCCCTTTGATTCTTTCTCGGGTTTCGCCGATGAAGATGATTTTTTTGGTGATGATTCGTTTTAATGCAGAAGGGCTGCTTTTCCGGCAGCCTATTTTTTTTTGACTGTTGCGAAAATTGTTGTTACAGAGAAAAATTGATCCTAAGTCCTTATACGAAAACGGTTTTTAAGGGTCAACAACAATTTTCGCAACAGTCCTTTCAAAACAAGGTCGCTTCGTTCTTTTTGGCCGCCTGTTTCTTGATTTTTGTGAGATATTCCTCTTCTTCTTCTTCTACTGCGGTAATGAGATTGCCCGTAATACGTTTCAGTAATATTTTGTTGGTAAATGGAAAGTAAAGAATTTTCCGTGCATGCCGTCCGCCCACATCGGAAGTTTCAATTCTGAATTTTTCTGTTTCAAGATATTTGAAGGCGAATTCAATATTATCTTTTGGTATTTTTCCGGTATAACTTTCAGTTGTTCTGAGGACTGATCCCCCGCCGAAAACTTTGGCGATCAAATTCCGCCGCTGCGCACCCTTTTTAATTAGATCATTAACTAAAAGTTCCATGGCAAACATTCCGTATTTTCCGCTTTCAGTCATGTAGAAGTTGTCCTTATTTACATTTCCGGGAAGCATGAAATGATTTAATCCGCCGATTTTATTCACCGGATCATGAAATGCTACTGCCACGCAGCTTCCGAGAACTGTCGATATGATTATTTCTTCTTTTGAAACGAAATATTCTCCCGGATTGATATTAACCATATCTATCTGAAATTTATTGTTGTAATGGCGATACACCTGCTTACTCCGTATTTAAAATTAAAAAAATGTTATTTCACCTGCGGAAGCCCCTTCTTCCACGTTAAATCCGCCGAGTTCTCCTGCCGTTTTTTTATGGGTAAAAATTGTAAACCGTTTGATGATGTCACGCAGCTTGTTATTTGAAATATCCCATTGGTTTTTGCCGAGTTGATTCAGAATCGGCTCCTTATGTCTCCGCGCTTGCTCTTTAACCTTCATGAGTTTTTCTTTAATCATATCTATATCTGATAAAAGAATTTCCAAGTCGGACAAATTTTGTGTTGTTGTTTCAAATAAAGTTAGGAACTTTCCCGTAAATACTGAAAAACCGGCAATCCTCTGTGATAACGCATCTCTAGAGTCAAATAAGGATTGATAATGCCCCTTTATCTGTGTTTGAAAGGTGGAGACAAATGACTCATCCTGCTGAAAGCGGCCGGAAAAATCCATTACTGTTTTGTTTATCCCCTGGATAAATTCTTTCGTTGCAGTCAATGCTTCAGTTACATCATTTTCAATTTTAGAGGTGAGATCGGTCATCTCCTCGACTGTCCCGGTCATCTGTTGGAGAACCTCCTGCTTAGCTACTTCTATACGGGATGCCACATCAATACTATGGAACCGGTTAATTATTGTAGTAAAGGTCTGAAAATCTTCTTCCAGACTGAATACTTCTTTAATAAGGAACCGGGAGCGGGTAGAAAGGTCTTCTTTAAGTGATATTGACTGTTCCAAATCTTCGATCAATTTTGCGATCATTTGAGTTGATTGATCAAAAGAACGGTCAAGTTCTGCATCACCATTTTCTGAAACGGAAGTAATGAATTTTTGACGTTCTTTCTCTGCATTCTGGATGATATCTTCTGCCTCTTTCACATTTTTTCTGAATATTTCCAGACTCCGAAGGATATTTTGTTTTATATCATCCAGAAGAACAGTACAGAGATCGGGAAGAAGTTCCAAAAAAGAGAGTTCGTCCAGCACCATTTCGGTAGATGCGTCATCTTCAATATCTTTAAACTCCTGCAGACTTAAAATGACATGATCAATGGATTGTCTGATAATATCCTGAAGCTGGATTTCTTCCATCACTTTTGTAAGAGGTTTTCTAATTTCCCGTGATCCGCTGCTAATTGCTGATAGAGCGGAAACGGTGTTATCTACTCCTGCCTTAAATGACTCAAAACTGGATACAAGTTTTTCTCGAAATTCTTCTGATAGCCGGTCCTGAAATTCTCTGATGTCACCAACTTTTTGACGATATTCCTTGAAAATTTCTAATAACCCATCTCCTCGTCTGGAAATACTTTCTGTCAGTGTCCGGGTGCGGGCTGATAACCGTTGAAGTTCATCGGTTATATATGAAAATGCCCTTCCCGCTTGCCCAGCTTTCAGAGCAACCGTCATGGCGTTCAGAGAAATCAGTTCCATTTCAATGGTATCTTCTTTTATGTTATTAATCATTTGTTCTAAAGAACCCAAATGACTGATTCCTTGATCTAGTTCAGAAAACAGCTGCTTATCCCGGGAACTCATTTTGGAAAACGTTTCGATTCCAGTTTCAATGGCCTGTGATGTCTCTCGGATAACATTTTCTATCTGTTCTTTTTTGCCGGTATTGGTGTCCCTGTTTTTTCCGTCGGTAAAAGAAGCTGATTTCGCGAGACTTCTTTCCATCTCCTCCTGCAGGGCTGGAAATTCTTCTCCGAATCTAAGGTAGATTTTTTCCGTGTCTCGTATCAGCTGATGCAGAGGTTCTATCAATTCATCTCTGAGAGTATCAGAATATTTTCCAAGGCTCCTGTTCATTCAATACAGTATAGTAAATGGACATTTATTTTTCAAACTGCGGTTAAAGTTATTAGGCATAAAAAAACCCGGCATCTGCCGGGTTTATCATCAAAGATCATTAGGATTTACTTAACAGACATAGCCTGTTCAGTGTCCATGTCGAAGAAAACAACTTTGCTGAGGTCGGGATTGAAATTCATCTCATCACCGACATTAAATTCGTATCTAGGTTCAACACGGGCGATAAAAGTGTGCTTTCCGGTATTCCCGAAAACGTGGATTTCAGCCCCCAATGGTTCAATAACCGTTGCAGTTGCCTTAATGTGTGTTCCTTCCTGATATGTATCTTCTGTATATCGAAGGTCTTCAGGCCGAATACCCATAATTACTTCTTTGTCAACATAATCTCGAATAATTTCAGCCAAATCGCCGGGTAGATTAATCCGGTAGTTACCTTCATCAATAGCGATCTTTCCACCTTCGTCTACAACCTTCACAGTCATAAAGTTCATGGGAGGAGATCCGATAAAGCCCGCAACAAACCGGTTAACGGGATTGTTATACAGGGTAAGTGGATCACCAATTTGCTGGATTACACCGTCTCTCATAACTACAATTCGGTCCCCCATGGTCATAGCTTCGATCTGGTCATGGGTAACATAAATCATTGTAGCTTGAAGTCTGTTATGGAGATCAGAAATTTCTGCCCGCATCTGTACCCGAAGCTTTGCATCCAGATTGGACAGCGGTTCATCAAAAAGGAAGACCTTGGGTTTCCGCACGATTGCCCGTCCTACAGCGACACGCTGCCGCTGACCACCAGATAAAGCTTTTGGTTTTCTGTCCAGCAGTTCTTCAATATCCAGGATTCTGGCTGCTTCATCTACACGTTTCCGTATTTCCTCTTTTGCATATTTCCGGATCTTTAGTCCAAATGCCATGTTGTCGTACACGGTCATGTGAGGATAGAGCGCGTAATTCTGGAATACCATCGCGATGTCCCTGTCTTTTGGTGGAACATCATTTACCAATTTGCCGTCAATATAGAGTTCTCCAGCTGTGATATCTTCAAGTCCTGCGACCATACGCAGGGTTGTAGTTTTACCGCATCCGGAAGGACCTACAAGAACGACAAATTCCTTGTCTTGTACGGTTATCTCGGCGTTTTTAACCGCCTGGACATTACCTTCGTACACTTTAGTCAAGGATTTCATTTCAACAGTTGCCATTTATACCTCCAAGCAATGGATTATCTTATAGGGTCATAGTAAATCAGAAAATCTGAGTTGTCAATCAAATACTTTCATTAAACTGGCTTCAATTTAACGAAATTTTAATGGACTGTTGCAAAAATTATTGTTGGTTTTTTTTCGGACCTTTTGAAGCAGAATTGAAAAAAAACCGGTTAACAAGGGTGGA
>CAYLLE010000033.1:0-1943 GCA_964384485.1 uncultured Spirochaetales bacterium
CCGCTTTTGGCCGCCGGATGCGGCATCATCCTGGATGAGCCTGAAACCTTAAGCACCCTGGGAGAAAAGTTTCACACCCCCGGCGAGATAGGCTCCTATTTCGAGACAATGGAAAACCGGTACCCAGGGATCGCCGGCCGCGGCATCCTTTCCTTCACGGAAGAGGCTGATTCGGTGATCCATGTTCTTACCATTACGGATAACCCCGGTATAGACGAAGATGAACCGGAAATCCAGGTTGCCGGAGGCATCCATGGGAACGAGGAAGCGTCGGTGGAGCTGTGTCTGTACCTAATTAACCGGCTCCTGATGGGTTACACAAAACGGGAAAAGAAGATTACCGAACTCGTGGAAGGAGCGGAAATCCGGATCATGCCCCTGGTTAATCCCCGGGGTTTTCTGGACGGAACCCGGGAGAACCCGGACGGAGTGGATCTGAACCGGAACTTCTCCTGGGGCTGGGGGCAGACGAACGATTCAGGACCGGAACCCTTCAGCGAACCGGAGACCCGGGCGCTCCGGGATGACGCCCTCGCGAACCGGTACAACCTCCACGTCAACATACACACCGGCGCCGAAGGTCTGGCTATCCCCTGGGACTACATCGGGACCACCGAATCACTGGGACAGCCGGAGACCTATACTATAGAAGAGTATGAGGAGCAGTATGCCCCGGGGTATCCCCTTCTTTACCGGTGGGGAGAATCCTACCGGAACCGGGCCCGTGAGAACGGCATGGCCGCTTTTTTTCTGCTCCAGGGATACGACTGGTATCCCGCCTACGGGACCTGGATGGACTGGGTACGTGGAGAACGGGGGACCAACTCCTTTACCCTGGAAATAAGCAGGTACAAAAATTTTGAATCCGGGGATGAAGCTATCCTTGATGAACTGTGGGAGATCCACGGCGAACCGCTTTTAGATTTGATATCCCGGGGGGTTGCCGAAGGAATCCACGGATCAATCACCGACCAGGCGGGAAACCCTGTCTCCGCCCGGATTACCGCGGTTCCCGCGGCGGAGGACCGCGGTCTGGGTCCGGATCCGGTACCCTGGCAAATCTTCACCGAAACGGATCCGGATCGGGGGGACTATCATCTTTACCTGCCGGAAGGGCGCTGGCGGATCCTGGCTGAAGCGGAAGGATTTATGTTTCCCGATGCTCCTTCTGTAACGGTGGAAACGGGGGTTCGGTATGACGGGGTGGATATACAGGCTGAGTGATCTAATCCTGGTGAAAAACCTCTTCCATCTCCGCCCACCATTCACCTTCGGCACGGGTTTCCAAAGGCTGCTGCATAGGTTCCATAACCGACCACCACTCCTGAGTTTTCGGATGATCGGCCATTTTCCGCATGTCCGTTTCAAAATCATTTCCAATATATTCAAAATACGCGAAGAGAAAATCGTCCTTTAAAAAGATGGAATAATTCCTGATATTGCACTCCCGGATTTTTTCCGCGATCTCGGGCCATATTTCCCGGTGATATTTCTTGTATTCATCAATTTTTTCCGGCTTTATTTTTAATACCTGTCCGTGACGCTTCATGATTCCTCCTCAAATTTTAAAAAAATTACTGGACCAATTTGAAGTATAATATGTTTTTTTTCAGTAATATATTATATACTATAATTATGCGGGAGACGCAAATGGAAGAAATCGCGGAAATTCTCGAACACGAACTTGAAGACGCGGTGGAGGTAAAAAACAAAGAATCACTCAAGCGGTATATCAAGATTCTTGTGGAAAATCTTGTGGAAAAAAAGCAATACTTTCAGGAAACTATGGACTTAAAGAGTCAAATGCTCCGTCTCTCCAACCGGTTTGATGCAGTCCTGCAGCGAATCGACCAGGGATTTGAGCTGATGAACAAAGGCTTCGAACAGGTGGATAAACGGTTCGAACAGATCGAAAAAAGATTCGAACAGGTGGATAAACGGTT
>CAYLLE010000033.1:2043-29201 GCA_964384485.1 uncultured Spirochaetales bacterium
TGGATAAACGGTTCGAACAGATCGAAAAAAGATTCGAACAGGTGGATAAACGGTTTGAACAAGTGGATAAACGGTTTGAACTGATCGAAAAACAATTCGAGCAGGTGGATAAACGGTTCGTAGAGCTAAACCGCCGTTTCACTATGTTATTTGCTTTTATAACTATGGGATTTACCGTTTTGTCCGCGGTCATGGTGCTCGTTAAATTTCTCCAGTAAATCCCCATTTACCCTAAGGCTTTATGTCCGCTTTATAATTCTTTTTTTAAGATATTCAAAAACCTGGATTTACTGATAGGCCGGTCTTCGCAGATCCTGCCGTCTATAATAACCGAAAATGTACCGTAGAAAGCAGGATTTTTCCGGGCCTCTTCGGGAGATTCAATTACATGCAGCTCCGGGGTTATGCCGAACTCCTTTTGAGCGGCTTCCGCCATTTCCGGAACCGATTTGGCCAGGTAAGGGCACTGATGGGAATAGAGGATGTGCACCCCATTTACGTATACCTGCCCCGGATCGTCCCGGTCCGGTTTAAACCGGGGTGGAGGAGCAGGTTTGAAGGTTTTTACCATAAGTTCATAATCCGGAGGCGCGGTGTCGGCGGCAGAATATTCCGCTTTCTCGAACAGCTCCTTACCCGCCAACCAGCTTCCTTTTCTGGTAACCGCGGCGACTCCGCTTAAACCGGCCGATTCCGCGTCGGTCTCGCAAGCTTCAAGCAAACGTAAGCCGTATCCGGATCCTTTGTAATCTTTCTTCATGATGTATACACAGGTGATGAACATATAACCGGAAACTTCTACCGGCCTCCACGCGTATTCTCCCGGCAGGTATTCAATACCTCCTGCCGCACCATGTTCGTCGGAATAAAGTAATTTATGGACCAGGCCATGCTTTTCTTCTTCCTGCTTGATCCATTCTTTCTTTGAAGTATAGCAGCTGCTCTTCGGATTCTTGTACCCGCAGAAAGCAGGTTTTCCGCCGGGAGTTTCTTTCCAGTCGATTATCCGTACCATCTTTTCCTCCTGTGGTTATAGGCTAATTTATAATTTCCATCCATACTTGTCCTGTATTGCGGTATTAATGGCGGCAATACTGATATTTTCATCATTTTTTAATATATTTTATACAAAATAACCTCCCGGCAGCCGGGAAATACTGTTTACGAACATATTTGACGGTGGTGACCGCTTGAAAACATGATCAAAAGAGTTACATTATAAGTACCCGGAGGAACCATGATCACGGAAAAACAGAAATACCGGTTGGGATTCTTTCTCCTTATCATGGCAGGCTCGATAGCTGTCCTTGTTTTCCTCATTTTCGGCCGGAAGTTGACAGAAAACACCCATAAATATTCGATTCTATTCGAGGATGCAACCGTAAGCGGACTCAGAATCGGGAGTACTGTGAGTTACCAGGGACTGAATATCGGAACAGTTGAGGATATAACGATTGATCCTCAAAATGTCCGGAACATCATTGTTGCGGTAAATATTGACAGTGATGTTCCGATGCGCGGGAATACCAAGGCCGCGCTGGTGCCGGCAGGTTTAACGGGATCAATGCGGCTTGAACTTTCGGGCGGTGAAGGTTCGGCGCCTCCCTTGGAACCGGGATCAACTATCAAAGCGGATCTTTCAACCATCGATGTGGTGGTCCAATCCACCGAAGAGATCCTAACAAAAATAAACGATGCCCTTACAGGAATTTCTAATATATTGAGTGATGAAAACAGAGAAAGCGTTGATGCCTTATTAAAGAATGTAAACAATATTATTCTGGATAATCAGCAGTCTATCGCGGGAATTGTATCAAACTTGGAAACCATGACTGAAAATCTCCACGTTTCCATGGAGAAAGTAAACGGGCTGTTAGAGGGACTCGCGCGGGAACTCAACGACTCCCGGATCGCGGAATTGTCCGAAGGTATCCAGAAAACCATATCCGAAACGAACACGGTAATCGGAAAGGCCGGTGATACCATGACTTCCGTGAATCTATTAGTTTTAAACAACGAACGCGATATACTAGATGCCATCGATATGTTCCGCCGGACTGCCGAAAGCCTCTACGATTTTTCGCTGCAGATCAGCGATAATCCGGCTCTTCTTTTAAGGAGTAGATGATGAAGATACCTTTGCTCTTGTTTACCGCTCTTTTGGTTTATACCGGCTGCGCCGCGCCGGAGGTTCGGGAAATAACATACTATGTGCTGGAGTATCAGGAATACCCGGGTATGGAAATACCGGAACGGACGGAACCGGTACCCTCCGCGGTTTTAATCGACGATACTGAAGTGTCGGAGCTTTATAACGGAAAAGAAATTGTCGAACGGATAAGCGGGCCGGTGGTGAAGTACCGGAATTACGATCAGTGGGGTATCAGGCTTTCGGTAATGATTTCGGAAGCACTAAAAGACGGGGTGGGGGGAACCGGGATTTTTCAGGAGATCCGGCGCCGCCATGTCAGGCAGGAAGCCGCGTATGAAATACTTCCCCGTGTCTCCAGGCTTGAACTTGTATATGGGGATGAGGAGAACAGGATCAGGTTTTCTCTCCGGCTTTCCTTCATCGCGGAAACTTTGGGTGAAGAAGCAGCGGTATATGAAGCGGATTATGATGAAAAACTTGACGGCTCCTCCGTTACCGCTTTCGCTGTAAAAGCCAACGAATTGTTGAATAGAAGTATTGCGGAGTTTTTAAGACTGATAGACAAACACTTCGGTGCTCCGGAATGAAATATCAAAATAATACTCTTTATTTTACCGGACCCCTTACCAAATATAATGTCGACAGATATTATCTCGGGCTGGTGAGGAGCAGACAGATTCAAGATATTTCCCGCATCGATCTATCCGGGGTTACTGATATCGATTCCGCGGGAGCGGTGTTTATAGAAGAAATAAGGAAACGGTTTGATAATCAAAACGTTATCGTGTGCGCTCCGGGAGAGATCGCTGAAATAATCAAGCTGTACACCCACCGGAAACCGCCCCAGGAAATAAAAAGTGAAAAGACCGTTTCGGGCCGGTCCTTTGTTACGTTGCTCGGCGGCAAGGCGTACGGTATCTTCTCTACCGGAGCCGCCATTATTATGATGTCGGTTGATCTGTTTTTTCTTGGATTCGGCGGCTTATTCACCCGTAAAGGCAGACGAAAGGGTGATGTTGGCGACGAGTGCGTGGAAATCGGGCTGGGAGCTGTTCCGGTGGTGATGGTGTTTTCCCTTATTATCGGAATCATCCTGACCCTGCAGGCGGCGGCTCAGCTCGAACCGATCGGCGGTAATGTTTTTGTTGCCGACCTTCTGGCCGTTTCCCTTGTCAGAGAGATGGGCCCGGTCTTTATTGCGATTATTTTTGCCGGAAGGACCGGTTCCGCGATTACTTCCGAACTGGGGTCCATGAAAGTGGATGAGGAGCTGGATGCCCTGGAAATGATGGGTATCTCTCCTATCCGTTTTCTGCTTGTTCCGAAATACTATGCCATGCTTATTTCCCTGCCCCTGCTCACTGCCTTCGGAGATGTCACGGGCATCCTCTCCGGACTGGTTGTTGCTAATATCACCATGGATCTGAATCCCGTCCTCTATCTTGAGCGGGTTGCCGCCACTCTGGATTTCTGGGATATTCTTCACGGCTTCGCGAAAGTTCCCTTCTTCGCGTGGGCCATTGTCGCGATCAGCGGTCATTTCGGTTTCATGGTTTCAGGCGGAGCCGCCGGTGTCGGCAAGGCAACCACCAGGGCGGTAGTTTCATCAATTTTTTCGGTCATCTTTATCGATGTGCTGTTCAGCTTTATCTATATTTTTCAATAGGGGTGATGATGGAAGCACCGGCTGTACAGGTAGAAAATCTTACCGCGTCGTATGAAAGATCGGTGATTCTGAAAAACGTGTCCTTCTCGGTTCAGCCCGGTACCATAACGGCTGTCCTCGGCCGAAGCGGCTGCGGGAAAAGCACGCTCCTGAAAACAGTGCTCCAGCTTCACAGGCCCGATTCAGGGAAGATCTTCTTTTTCGGTCAGGATATCGGATCTTTGGACGAGGACGAATTCCGCTCAATTTTCAACCGTATCGGCGTGGTATTCCAGAACGGCGGGCTTTTAAAGTCCGTCTCTATCGGTGAAAACCTCTCGATTCCCCTGCGGCATCATACAAAACTCCCTGAATCGCTTGTCCGGCGTATCGTTACTGCAAAGCTGGATTTGGTTGGGCTTCGCGGCGTGGAAGACAAACTGCCCGAGGAACTTTCCGGCGGAATGCGCAAGCGGGCCGCAATCGCCCGGGCGTTAACGCTGGACCCGGAACTCCTCTTTTTCGACGAACCCTCCGAGGGGCTCGATCCGGTGACGATGAAGTCTCTTGACCGGCTCATCCATTGGCTTGGAAAACGGCTGGGAACAACCATCATCTTGATATCACATCAAGTGGAAAGTATCCGGCGGATCGCGGACCGGCTTATTCTGATCAGCGAAAACGGGATACAGTTCCAGGGAGATTTAGATGAAGGTATACGTTCCGAGATCCCGGAAATGGTTGAATTCTTTACGGGAAAAAATGGTTAGCCTAACCGATGTTCAGCCTCTGGTTCTTCCGTCTCAGGCGTCTGTAAGGAATACTCCTTCATTATTTCTTCATAAGTTACGGGGAACCATGTGGCCCTGAGTCCGTTGTCGTAGAACCGGTACCGGGAAGCGTTCCATTGCCCCTTCGTCATTTCATCTTCTCTCCGGAGTGTTTCGCCGGAATCCCGGAGCGCCAGTGCTTCCTTTTCCGCCAGCTTCGGCATACCCCGATTTTCGAACATCCGGAGCCGCATCAGCCGGTAGATAAACTCCGCCATGTGTTTGGTAAACCTGAACCGCTGTATATCGTCGGCAAGCCGTTTTTCGATGACCGGGTCAGGGCACTGCAGGATTATATCATCGATCATCCGTTCCGCTTCCGCGAGCAGCGTTATTGTTTCGGTCATGGCCGGACCGTTGTCCCGGGCATGGTAGCTGGGACTGTAGGTAAAGTGCCGTGTTGTGGTAATCACCGCGGGATCATCGGGCGATCCCTTCTTGTTCAGGGTACGGAACAGGGTGTGCCGCTCCATTCCAGCGTAATGCTTCCACAGTTTGGCGTTGGCCATTGCCTGTTCGAGTACCCGGTAGAATTGTTTCATTTCCCCTGACAGATTCCCGTATCTTTGCGCGAAGTAGGTTTCCAGCAGCTCATCGGAATCGGCGGTGTGGTCCCATATGAGGGACGAAAACTGGCAGTTGCACGCCGCGAGAATGCCCCACCTTTGGGTAACAATGTGCATATAATTAATATGTCCCGCCCCGGTTTCCCGGTAGTAGGGAATGTCTTCGGCCATGGTATGCATAAAAGGAATCGCCAGCGCGGTAAAACTGGAAACATTGTAATATTCACCGATATACATGTCGCCTTTGAAGGGGCAATCCGGGTTTGCCGTCCACTCCCGCCACAGCTCGATAAGGTCCCGGTTGATTTCCCGGCATGACGGATCTGATATCCCGTGGACATAGCACCGCTCAATAGTAAAAAATGTAACAACTATTCCTTTGTGATCAAATCCTTCCGGCAGGGGCCGGGACGGTATTACCAGTGTTTCGTGATAAGCGGGAATACCGATTTTCACATCCCTGCCGAGTCTTCCTTCCCGTCTCGCCTGTTTTACCGCCTCCCGGCAGTCATGGGCCAGGAGCATCATATGATCAGTGGGGTTCCCTAATTCGCGGCATGGTCCGCAGTCACACCATGTGCCGTTATCCAGGGGCCAAATACGGATAATATCGGTAAACTTGTTTTCTCCCGAGATTAAATCCTCCACCATGTTCAGAGCCAAGGTCCGGCGGGCGTCTGCGTTCGAGAGGCAAACATTGTATCCCACTACATCATCCAGATCGCCGGTTCTCTTTCCGTTCTCCATCGCGTACCAATCCGGGTGTTCAGGAAAGTAGGCAGCCGGAGGCAGGTAGCTGTGAAACGTACTGTGCCCGCCTCCCTCCATCCGAATGCCAAGCTTCCGGCACAATTCGGGCCGGGAATCCTTCGACGTCCAGAGATTACATTTGTTCCTCGCTATCCAAAGAAGCAGTTCTTCTGAACCGCGGTCATTGACGGAGTGAAATCCTCTGGTAAGAAAGGACGGTGACGAATCAACATGCATCGCCGGGAGAGGCGCCGGGATATGTCCGGGAATTACCGTCTCGTACTCCTCAGGTCCCAGCCAGGCGAATCCGAGGGATTCCAGGAAATGGTAGCAGCCGTAAAGGGCGCCCTGCCGGTCCGCTCCAATAATAACATGTCTGGGACCTGCTGCTGTTTCCGCGGTCCGGATACTGAAACCCTGGGGAGAACCGGGCCAATCTTCATCGGCTAATTCGCCGGGTATCCCGTCCCCGGGAGTGGTTACAAGGACTCCGGCGGTTCCCTGGAAGCTGCCGGACCAGGGGAGAACTTCCGCGGTTATATCCGGAAGTCTGCCGAGAAAGTTTGCCAGTTCCACCGCTCCGAAGCATAATGTTACCGCCCGGTGGTCCGGACCTTCTTCGGTGTTCCAGTCTATCTTTTTTTCTCCAAAGGCTGCTTCATTTACCGTAGCGAATGAACCAGTAGGTACTTGTATGGTGAGGATTGATTTCATGAGAAAAGTATACCGGGAACGGCAATTCCCGGTCAATACAATTCATGCTTTAGAGGAGTATATAACTCTATGTTATGTAACAAATTAAGTAAGTTTTACCCCGGGTTGTACCGCCGTTAAAAAACAGCAAGACCGGCATGCTCCGCGCGGTCTTGCTGTAAAAGATAATTAATCTGAAGTGTGTACCGGCTTTACCGGGGAATCCTTTTTGTAGGAATACGGATTCCTGGTTTTATAATGGGTATGAAGGAGGTGATGAGATTTCTCCCCGCCCGGTCTTCCCAGATACGCTGAGTAAAGGGCCGTTACTTCTTTGTTTTCATGGGACTTTCTTACCGCCAGGCTTGAATCTTCAACATACAAACCATCTATACGCTTCTGCCTGTTGCCGAAATTGTTGGGAATAGGCTGGCCGCCGCCGCCGATACATCCGCCGGGGCAGGCCATGATCTCGATAAAATGATACGGAATATTTCCTTTCGATTTTTCGTTCCGCACCTTTTCGAGGAGTTTCTGCGCGTTGCTTAGTCCGCTTACCACAGCCACCTTCAGGACCGCGTCCCCAACCGGGATTTCCGCCTCCTTTACCCCTTTCATTCCCCGGACCATATGCAGATCCAGCGACGGGAGAGGCTCTCCTGTTTTAATCTCGTAAGCTGTCCGCAGCGCGGCTTCCATTACTCCTCCGGAGGCGCCGAAGATCGTCGCCGCCCCTGTGTATTCCGACATGACAGGATCCGGTTCGCTCTCCGGGAGATCCTCGAAACGGATTCCCGCCTGTTTTATCATCCTGGCGAGTTCCCGGGTGGTCAGTACAAAATCAACATCACGGTAACCGCTGTCCTCCATTTCCGGCCGCGCCGCTTCATACTTTTTCGCGGTGCAGGGCATTATGGACAGAGATACTATAGAACCCGGATCAATATTTTTTGTTTCCGCGTAGTGTGTTTTAATGAGCGCTCCGAGCATCTGCTGAGGGGATTTACAGGAAGAGATGTTTTCTATGAGTTCCGGAAAAAAGGTCTCCCCGAATTTTATCCATCCAGGTGAACAGGATGTTACAAGAGGAAATGGTCCGCCCTTATCCAGCCGGTTTAAAAATTCCGTTCCTTCTTCCATGATTGTTAAATCTGCCGAGAAATTGGTATCGAAGACGGTATCAATGCCTAATCGTTTTAAAGCGGTATAGAGTTTACCGATCACTAAATCCCCGGGAGCCATCCCGAATTCTTCTCCCAGGGCGACCCGGACTGCCGGTGCTATCTGGGTCACAACCCGTTTCCCGGGATCCTCTATTGCTTCCCATACTTCGTCCACAACTTCTTTTTCGTAGAGGGCGCCCACCGGACAGAACGCGATACACTGACCGCAGTTAATACAGACGCTTTCACCCATCCATAATCCGCCGGCCGGAGCAACAATGGTTTGTGACCCCCGTCCTTGGAAGAAGATTGATCCCACTTCCTGAATTTCATTACAAACCTCTACACAGCGTCCGCAGCCGATACATTTATTCATATCCCGGACCACGGAATGGGATGTCCGGTCTACTGCCAATCCTCTGGTTGATTTATCATACCTGAGAGACCGTACTTCAAACCGTTCGGCCAAATCCTGCAGTTCACATTTCCCGTGACGAATACACTTTAGGCAATCTTCAGGGTGTGTTGCCAAGACCAGTTCAATTATCCCCCTCCGGACCGACCGTATTTCGGGCGTGTTGGTCTTGATGACCATACCTTCCTGTACCTGGGTTACACAGGACCGTTTTAAGCTGGGCATCCCCTGAATCTCTACCACACAAAGACCGCACGATCCCCGGGGACTGAGGTCTTCATGATAACAGAGTGTGGGAATGTCGATGCCTGCTTCCGAGGCAGCCTGGAGTACTGAAGCATTTTCTTCTACTTCTATGTCTATTCCGTCAATAGTTACATGTACCTTATTCATATTACCTCCCGAAGATATTGATGCTGCTTGATTGATGATACAATTTCATCACCGAAGTATTTCAGCACTGAAGAAACCGGCAGCGTAACTGACTGTCCGAAGGGGCAGAATGATCCTCCGTACATCGTGTTCACTGTGTCCTGGATAAGGGGAAGGTATTCCAGCTTACCCATTCCGGACGCGATATTTTCCGCCATCAATTCAAGCTGTCTTGTGCCGTACCGGCAGGGGAAACATTGTCCGCATGATTCCTCAGAGAAGAACCGGGCTACTACCTCGAGTACATGGGTCATTCCGGTGGCTGAATTCATGAAAACGAGCGCCCCCGAACCGAGGGAAGCGCCGGCTTCTTTCATTGAATCATAATCAAGATGATAATCCAGGGCTCTCTCGTCCAGAATTACGCCCGCCGTTCCTCCTATCTGAACGGCTTTATATGTTCCCTTCATTCCTCCCGCGGCCGAGAGAATATCGCTTAATTTTGTTCCCATGGGGAATTCGTATACACCCGGATTTTCCACGTGTCCGCTGACACAAAAAAGTTTTGGTCCGGGAGAGGTTGACGGTCCCACCTTGGCGAATTCATCGGCTCCTTCCGCCAATATGACCGGGGCGTAGGAAAGGGTTTCCACATTGTTGATGATGGTAGGTTTGTTCCAGAGCCCCTGCTGGGTCGGGTACGGGGGCTTTAAAAGGGGATATCCCCTGTTTCCCATTAGTGAGCTGAGCAGGGCTGTTTCATCGCCTACGACATATGAACCGCCCCCTACTTTTATCTCTATATCAAAATCTAAATTGGTATCTCCGATATTTTCACCCAGATAACCGGCTTTACGCGCGGTATCAAGGGCTTTTAGCATCCCGGCTGTTACTTCCGGGTATTCACCCCGGATATAGATATATCCCTTATTTATACCGGCCGCGTAAGCGGCAATCACCATTCCTTCTATTAAGAGAAAGGGACATCTTTCCATTATGAACCTGTCTTTAAACGTACCCGGTTCCCCTTCATCCGCGTTGCATACCAGATATTTCGGGTTGTCCGGCCCCAGGGATTCCCACTTTATTCCGGTTGGGAATCCTGCTCCGCCTCTTCCCCGGAGTCCCGATTTTTTAACCGTATCGATAACCGATTGCGGTGTCTGTTTGAGGGCGTTTTTTAATCCTACCCACCCGCCGGACTTTTCATATTCTTTGATATTGTTCGGGTCCTTTAAACCGGCAAATTGTGTTATTGTGATTTTTTTATTCATACTTCAGCCTCCGCCTTAAGCTGAGACAGGATTACATCAACCTTATCCGGATTGAGATTTTTATATAGGACGTCATTCACCATCATGTT
This sequence comes from uncultured Spirochaetales bacterium, assembly GCA_964384485.1. Classification (GTDB taxonomy): domain Bacteria; phylum Spirochaetota; class Spirochaetia; order CAYLLE01; family CAYLLE01; genus CAYLLE01. Next base: position 11,993 of record CAYLLE010000033.1, read on the forward strand.
CGGCGCGGTGTCACAGCTTCCGAGACAGTTCACGATTTCCAGAGAAAATAACCCGTCCGCAGTGGTTTCACCGTTTCTGATACCCAATGATTCCTTTATATGGTAGAGAATATCCATCGATCCGGTTATCCTGCAGCTTAAAGAATCACACAGTCTGATTACATACTGTCCCCGGGGTGAACGGGCGAACATGGAGTAAAAACTCGCCACGCCGTCCGCTTCGGAAAGAGGCATTTTGAGTTTCCGCGCGATGTCCTGGATCTCCGCGTCGGGTATATAATTTTCTTTCCCGTATTTTTTTTGTACCTGATGCAGAAGCAGGAGAAAATCATCCCGCTTAAATCCGTTTGTTTTGTCAGGGCTGTTAGTCATTTAAGCCTCCTCAAGGTAGGATGAAGTGAGTAAGGCTTGTCGGCAACACGATGCGGGGAACGGACGGATGGTGCTTGTCACCTGGTGTCCAAAGTATTTTCAGTATACCACAGGTATGATCATATGCAAGATTTTTTTAATCGGTTTTTTTTCACAATATCCGTGATGGTATTCAATTTCGAAGAAATAATATATAATAATGTAAAAAAGTGAATAAAAACCGCACCTTTTGTGTAGATAAAAGAAAAAAACGGAGAGAAAAATGACATATTCAATTCAGCCCCCAGCTGTGATGCTGTTTATTTTGATCGGTGTGGCCGCGGTGGTCGTCCTCAGCCTGTTTCTGAAAAAGGGGGAGTGGAAGAAAAAGCTCTTCTCCCTCGGGATTACCGTTGTAGTTATCGGTGTTTTGATCTTTGTCTTTCAGAAACCGGTGACTATGACAGTTAGCGATCAGGGAGTCACCTATTCCCGAAACAAGACGACCGAGATTCCCTGGAATACCGTGGACAGGATGTTTATAGTAGAAGACTATATGAATTCACCGTACCGGGCGCGACTTAAAACGAACGGTACCGCTGTCGGAGAGTACCGTACCGGCTGGTTTAAGCTGGAAAACGGAGATACCGCGAAGCTCCTGATGGAACAGGATGAAACGGGACTTGTGCTTGTGACCGGCGGAACCGTGCACATTCTGGGTCCCGATGATTTCAAAACGTTTATTGATGGACTGCGGGAATACCTTCCATCCGATTTGAGCTTGGAATAATAGAGGAGGTTACGGATGATAGAATTTATAAACTTGAATAAGAGCTATGATAACGGAAGGGTTCAGGCGGTAAAGAATCTGAACTTCAAGGTAAATCAGGGTGAGATATTCGGGTTCCTCGGGCCGAACGGGGCTGGAAAAACTACCACTATAAAAATGATTGTGGGACTTCTTAAACCGGATTCCGGTTCGATTTTACTGAACGGGATCGATAATAGAAAAGACCCGCTATCGGCAAAACGGACCTACGGGTACGTCCCCGATGAACCGATCCTCTACGAAAAAATGACCGGAGCGAAATATCTCTCATTTATAGCTGATATTTTTGAGGTTCCCGATACTGACAGGGAAATCATCAAAGATTTGGCGGCTGAGTTTGAAATGACCGAAGCCCTTAATGAAGTGATTTCGGCATATTCCCATGGGATGCGTCAGAAAATCACCTTGATGGCCGCGTTAATCCATCAGCCTGAAATCTTTATATTAGATGAACCCATTGTCGGTTTAGATCCGCGGTCTTCTTTCGTGCTCAAGGAAAGAATGAAAAAGTACACGGAAATGGGCAAAACCGTATTTTTTTCAACCCACGTTATGGAAGTCGCGGAGCGGCTGTGTGACCGGGTAGGTATTATCAATAAGGGAGAAATCATTGCCCTGGGGCCCTTTGAAGAACTCCGGCAAAAAGCGGGAGGAAGCGGCGATACCTTGGAAAACCTATTTTTGGAGCTGACCGATGAAAACTTTAAAACTAGTTAGCACGGGCATAAAGCATACCACATTCCTCTCCCGGGGTACGCTGAAACAGCTGAAGCAGAAAGACCAGCTGTGGATTCTGCCTTTGGCAATTTTCGGCGTATTGGCCGGCGGAGGTATTATCGTTTATATGCTCATCATGAACTACCGGGCATTGCATATGAGCGGCATCATGCTTGGTGTTCCGGAACTCATGTTCTTCATCAGTATATTGGCGGCGTGGGTTTTTGTTTTCTTTCTGGGAATTCCGGTAACATTGTCCGCCCTTTATTTTTCAAGAGATCTGAAGATGCTGATTCCGCTGCCGATCAAACCGTATCAGTTGTCAGCCATGAAAACCGGCCTGATTTTCTTTTACACCGTGCCTATCTTCCTTGTCCTGTTCATCCCCGCAGCGGCTGTTTATCTTGCGGAAGCCCGGGGAAGTTTCGGTTTTTGGTTTTCCGGTGTGATTATTGCCCTCACCGGAGCCGTCGTACCGACCATGCTTTCCATACTTTTTACATCTCTCCTTATGCGGCTGGTGAATCTAACCAGATATAAGGTATTTATGGAGGTGCTCGGGATGTTCCTCGCTCTGGGCGTGATCATCCTCATCCAGGTCGGTTTATCCGGTTCTTTCATGCAGGCCGCGTCCGGTGAAGCGGCAGCGGTTCCCGCCCGGATAGCCGAAGCGATGAAAGGCACCTTAAATGCTTTACCCCCCGCGGCATGGGGCGCCGAAGCCCTTTTGGGCGGCAAGTTCGTGCTTCCTCTTCTTGGTTTTCTGGCCGCGGCAGCAGCCATATTTATTCCGACGATGCTGCTTTTAAACCGGTCTTTGATCAAAGAAGCGGGACGGCGGCAGGATTCATCCCGCCGGCCGAAACGAAAGGGTCAGATGATATATCCTTCGAGGAGAAAAATAACCGCGATGCTGGACCGGGAATGGCGGATACTCAGTTCCAATTCAACGTTCATTTTTGAAGGTATCGGTGAAATACTGATTTTCCCGATCCTGTTAACGGTGTTCGGTATTATGTACAAAACGATGCCCGGAGATTTGATGGGAAGTTTGAGGGAGCAGGTTCCCTTCCTGGGATTAGCCGTGTTCGGGGGGCTCATTCTTTTTACCTGTATAACCACCGTCTCCTCAACGAGCCTTTCCCGGGAAGGAAAGAACTTTACCCTTTCCTTGAGCTTGCCCATGACCGGGCGGGAAAATCTAAAGGCTAAGATGATATTTCACATCATCTTTTTCTATCCCTCTTTTCTGCTGAATACGCTCCTGGTATATATCCTTCTGAAACTGAATCCTTCCGAACTCTTCTACTTCATTCCAGGGGGGATCGTACTTATCGGCGCGACCTTTTTAGGCGACATATTTTTCGACTTAAAAAGGCCCCTTCTTACGTGGAACCATCCTCAGCAGGCGATGAAACAGAACATGAACGCCCTTGCCGGGATGGGTATGAGTATATTAATCATCGGTGTTTTCGCGGGAATAGGTGTCCTGCTCCTGTCCGCGGGATTATCCACGGTCCTGACCGGTCTGATTATAACCGGAGCTGCTCTGCTTGCTTTCCTGATCTTCTACCCGGTCCTTGCGTCATATGCAGACAGGCGTTATTTACAGGAGCTCGAGATAACAGGATGACGTTCACCGCTCTTCCAGCATCGAATCTATATCGACCGGCCGTTTTTCCTGTATCGACGTATTCGCGCCGATGCCGATGAGTATGGACATAGCCCCGGCCCTGGTGCCTGCCAAATGACCTAAGGGATCGGGGGTGTTTTCTCTGAATATCATATCTCGCAGCCGCTTGTCCCCTCCGCCATGATCACCCCGCAATACCGGTACTTCCAGGATATCTTCCGGTTCTTTCGGATCCGGAAAATAGAGACGGATAAGCCGGGATGGTTCTCTGGACCGGAAACCGGACATAAACTCATCCGCTTCCAGTCTGCCTTTTGTTCCGGTTATGGAGAGTTTCCATCCTTCATGGGGAGCGTACGCGATCAGGGAATAGCTCAGAATCGATCCTTTTCGGTATTGAACCTGTACCGACATGGTGTCGTAAATATCGATCTCCGGTGAAAATACGCACCGGTCCCGCATATAGCCGTCTTCCCCTTCCGCGTCAAGATAAAACTCTTTCGTAAAAGTATCTGCCGCGATATCCCAATAAAACTCACACGAATCTTTATACCCGCAGGTTAGGCACCGTTCCCCCCGCTCCCTCCGGTTAGGACCGTATACCTGAAGGCCGCCGAAACCATGAACCGTTTCCGGTTCATCATCAATCCACCAGTTAATAATATCAAAATGATGGGTAGATTTGTGAACGAGAAGGCCGCCCGAGTTTTTCATCACACTATGCCATCGTCTAAAATAATCTGCTCCATGGGAGCGGTCTAATGTCCAGATGAGGTCGGTTTTTAAAACGTTGCCGATTCTCCCGCTGTAAATAACCTCTTTAATTTTGGTGATCAGGGGAGGGAACCGGTAGTTAAAGGACACATAAATCTTCCGTCCCGTTTCCTTTTCCGCCTTTAGTACGGCTCTGCATTTTTCAGCGGTTGTTGTCATCGGCTTCTCCGTGATTACATCACATCCCGCTTCAAGACTTTTGATGATATATTCATCATGGTACGCGTCTACTGTGGTCACGATAACCGTATCCGGGTTTGTTTCCCGGATCATCTTCCCGAAATCCGTATAAACGGGTAGACCGCCGCAGCTGCGGCTGATGTATTCCGCCCGCATGCGGTTCGGATCAAATATTCCGGCGAACTTTGCCGTATCTTTGAGCTCGGATGAAAGGGGCAGGGCAAACATTCGGTAGCCCCGGCCGCTGGCGCCTGTTAAGACGTATTTTTTCATACTGGGTGCTCCTTTAGAATGCCTCTGATCATGGACAAAGATTTATTGTATCTGCATTATGTATAAATAATTAACCGATTCCAGATCAGGTAGATTATCATATCCAATTATACGGTTCTGTTGAAAGAAAATAAACCGATGACATGTCCATGTTTCGTGGCACAACGCATTCTCTTGTAGTGCTGTTAAACGTGGACAAAATGATTGAGCATTGTCTTTACTTAGAATGATTTACGGTCCTCCCTGTATTTACCGGATCCGAATCGGCATATTTTGCTGCTCCTAATAAACTTATACTGATTCCATGTCCACGTTCTGATGCATTATATATAGATTGAAATTCCTCCCGCGTTCTGATACAAAGGGGTTATGGGTAGTAAAAAACAGAAGAGCGGCTGGGAGGAGTTTGCCGGCGGCTTGGTTTTTGCCTTCGTATTCGGATTCCTCTGGCTCCGGAACCCGTCCGGTTGGTTCTGGTTATTCCCATTCGCCTTTGCCGGGGTTATGCCGGCTCTGCAGGGACTCTCCCGAATCATATCTCAGAGGTTTTCCCGAAAATTATCCCGGGAAAACCGGAAAGCACTGGAACGGTCGAAAGAAAAGGAAATACTCAGGGTCGCGTCCCGCCATCGGGGTACTCTTACCGCGGCAATCGTCGCGCTAGAAACCGAATTGTCCGTGGAAGAGTCGGAACAGGAGCTGCAGCGGCTGGTGCAGCTCGGTCATGCCACGGTTGATGTTACCGATGACGGCCGAATGACGTACGAATTTCCCGATTTCCGGTAAAAACTTTTCCGAAACCCTCTCCAAATAGCTGCGTTACCTTTCCCGCCGGGGTAATTGCCTAAGGAAAAGCTCCAACAACAAAATTAGTAACACTTTTGTCAAGAAAACGGTTAAAAATGGCGATATATTTGTATATATGAAAAAATATATCCTGCTGTTAACCATAGCTGCAACTCTGCTTTTAATCACCTGTAAACCCCCCTTTGAGGTTGGTCTGGGAGAAAAAGTTGATTTAGATAATCCTGAAATCTCGGTTACGAGTCACCAGAATGGCGAATACATAAAAGGTGAGACAACAATATCCGGAACGTATACCGACGATTTCGGTGTTCAGGATGTCCGGGTATCTCTGGACGGAGGGATAACCTTTTTAGAGGCGGAAATCAGTGACGGTACATGGTCTATTGCTATAGACACAAGTGATTATACAGACGGATCGGTAGAAATAATCTTACTGATAACCGATAATTCCGGGAAATCACTAGAAAAGCGGCTTCTCCTGTATTTTGATAATACCCCTCCGGTGGTTGTTGTGAATCAGCCGGTGCAATACGCGTTTTCTACATTCAATGGAGATCTGGTGATAAAAGGTGATGCTTCCGACACCCTCGGGGTTAAAAATGTTAAACTTTCAGTTGAAGACTCGGAAGGGACAGTCCTGGTTGATGAAGATGACGCTGAAGGTACTAACAGCTGGTCATATACGTTCTCCAGTGCTGATTACGTGGGCGATAGGGAAACACTAAAATTTTCAGTAAAAGTGACAGATAACGCCGGGAATAGTTCTTTGAAGCTGTATCATTATGACGATATATACAATCTTAACGGGGCTCCTGTGTCCGTGGAAGATGTGCGGAAGATATTAGAAGGCCAAACAATAGAAGGAATCAATCTGTCGAGCGAAAACCTCGAGCAGATCGCGCTTGATTATCTGTCGGTCCAGTTTGATCAGGACACCGATCTGCCCACATTCATTATCAGCAATCCTGACGCTGAGGCTGCGGCTGAAGAGAATGTTCTTCCCGGAAACGCGGTCGCGCTGGGAATGGCGGTAGATGATGACGGGATAAATACCGACTCGGTGGAAGTCAAAATTGACGACGGGGAATGGACCGGCATTGATGAAACATCAGGTTCGGGGCTGTCTGTCAGGTTTGAACACGATCTTTCCGATTTGACTGACGGAACCCACACAATCATGTTCCGCGCGAAGGATGTTTACGGGGTCCTGGGAACTTCATCGGCTGTTTCCTTTCTGATAGACCGGGGAGCACCGTCAATCACCCTGACATATCCCGACCAAGGCGATTATGTCAACAGCCGCAGTTTCTCCTGTACAGGAACAGCTGTGGACGGCGATTCAGTTGCCGGTGTGGAAGTGAGCCTGGACGGCGGAATTACATATTCAGCCGCCTCCTTGAGCGGAACCGATTGGACATTCCCTGTCTCAATTGACTCCGACGGGACCGTTTCCATCAAGATAAGAGCGCTGGATGGTACCGGAAAAACGGCCTACTATAACCTGCAGGTTGTTGTGGATACACAAGCACCTCAAATATCATTTATAGATCCCGCTAAATCCAGCACGGTTAATGGTGAAGTTCATCTAAAAGGTACCACATCCGACAATTCCGGAATTACTTCTGTGGAATTAAAGCTGGGAAGTTCCGATCCGTGGATAGACATGGAAGGGCTTTACAATTGGGATTATAAGTTTGATTCTCAGTCTTACACCAACAGTACCCACGCGGAAGAATCACCCCCGGGGAGCGGAGTCTGGAAACTCACTATACAGGCCAGAGCAGCAGATTCCGCGGAAAACGTAGGATCGGCCGCGGAATATTTTCTCTATATAGATAATGACACCGACAAACCCACCGTTAATATTGTTTCTCCGCCCGACGGTGAAAGTCTCGGCGGAGCTGTTTTGGTTACCGGAACAGCTTTTGATGATGATGCGGTTTTTAGAATAGAGATGCAGGCTGATGTTAACGGAGACGGCGACTTTACCGATCAATTCGACCTTAACTCGGATTCCGATTACGCCGATTTCCTGGAAGATGAAGGCACCTGGTATACCCTTAACGGTACAACCCTTTGGGATGTCCAGCTGAATAATTCGGGAGAGCTTTATCATGTTGAACCAGGCCATCAGGGGAATGTTACGCTCCGGGTCCGGGCGGTAGATACAAAAGACGGCTCCGCTCCCGATGTAGTGGGGAATTATCAGGAGCTGGCCATCAGGTTTGACGATACCATTCCCCGGGTGGAAAATATAAGTCATGCCTCGGGTGATTATGTCAGCCGGAGTGTTCTCCTGACCGCGGATATTCTAGACGATGACGAAGTATCTTCAATACAGATAAGTTATGACGGCGGTATCTCGTATGAAGAGATTATTAATGATCCGGTCAGGGTCACGCAGAACAGCCCGGATGATTTTGATCTCCATGTATCTGTAGATACTGAAGCGTATATTCCTTCGAGCGGAGTATTATACTTCCGGATCAAAGTAATCGACAATACCAATTATCAGGTACTGCATTATATCAACTTCTCTGTTGATAACACCTACCCCTCCGGCGCGTATACCGGTGATTCCCAGGACATATACGGAAGCGGTGCTTCTTCCAGACTGCAGGGTACGGCGACCGACACCGGTACTGTCAATGGAATACAAAAAATCGAACTCTACCTGATGCGCGGGGGCGCGGTCCTTTCGCCCGCAGGCGGGGCCGACGGAACCGCGACCGAAACGGACTTCGGGACAACAACCGGACCGTATCCGGACGACAGTTCATATATCATTTCCATTAATGATCACAACGAGCTCGGTGATGACGGCGGCGGAAACGGAGATAATGACGGCTACGATGAAAGCATCGTCCTTTCCGGAGGAGATTACAATTGGTGGGCGTCCTTTGATTCGACGTTGATTGACGACGGTACCCTGGATATACACTATGTTGTTTACGACAATGCGTTTAATAGCGTTCACTACAGCGAAAGCGGATTTATCAAGAATCATAAACCGGCTTTTCTGAATGTTGTCACCGGCACAGACCTGAACTTAAACGGCAGCACTACTGATACCGGTGAAAGAAATACATATCTTCCCGCGGATTTACCGGCCACGGGTTTTACGGCGGTTAACAATGTGTTATACATCGAACTGAACGCTCAAGCCGGCGGCAATACACCGGTTTCCTACTCTTTGAAGAAAGACGGGGCCGATCCGGAACTCATTACCGCGGGTAATTCCGTCCTTATTGATACCTCTACCGGGTATTCTGAAGGGACCGCGTCGTTCACCGCGCAGATTATCGATAATGTCGGTATTGTTACGGAAGAAATTATCGAAGTAGAAATTGATAACACGGATGATGAAGACCCGGTTCTCACCATGAACCCCTTGAGTCAGTCCAGCGTCAAAGGATACGGAACAGATGTCCTGGATGGTCACCTTGAGGAGGAGAACGACAGCCTCTTCGACGGTATTGATCCTGATGTTTCCGGGACGGTTATATTCGACGGAACCGCTTCCGACAATCAGCGTATAGCGTTAATTCAAGTCCAGATTACCGGATACGATGCCGGCGGCGGCGAAGGGTTAGCCCATACGGTCGCGCAGTGGGATGATGTGACAGACACGCTGATCAGTCTCGACGGGGCTTTCACCATTACCAGCCAGAGCTTAACTGAGACCGGGGGGCACCAGATCCAATGGGAATACGAATGGAATTCCGCGGATATCTCCAATACAGCTGCCTTAAATGTTACGGCGCTATTTTCCATTACCGACGGAGCTGCCAGAACCTTCAGTGATGATATCGGCCTGGATGTGGTACCCTATATAACGAGTATCGACACTACCCTTTCCGATGCCTTCGGCTATGATTTTGCCCGGTCCGCGAAGGGATATTACAGTGTCAAGCATGGAGAAACGGTAACCATAAACGGGTTCAACCTGAATCCCCAGGCTTCCGGCGCCGATTCTGATGTAAGACTGAGCATCGATCCCGACGCCCAGGATACCGGAGCTAAACAGGGAGAACCCTTAACCTATTCGAATGTCGCGGCGGATTACATCAGTGTGGATGTGACTGTCAATGCCGCGGGAAGCGGATATCTCACGGTTATCACCTCCGGAATCAGTACGACAAACAATATTAATAATAACGGCTCCTCCCAGAATACCCTGGATAGTTCAATCCACAGTTCACTCAACGACGACTGTTTTTTATCTCTTTGGGAATATACCGATGTCTCCGCTTCTGTTTCGGGCGCGAGCCATGCTGAATATCCGTCCATGACGGTGAACGGGGATACCCCGGCCTTCGCGTACGTCAACAACTCGGAGGGTTATGGTCAGGCCAGATATCTTCTCGGTACAACCGAAAAGGAGATATACAATAACTGGGACCTTTTTACCTATACCGCCATTGATTTTAATGAAAGCGGCAGTCACGGGGTGCTTTACGATATCAACGTAGTGAACGGCAATTACGGTGATTATAACTCCGGCAACTACGGCGGAATACTCACCTCATTTTATTATGACGTTCCCGCCCACGGCTGGAACCCGGGGGCGCGTTATTTCTGGGACAACTGTATTTGGCTCGATAATTTAGTAGATACCGACGCGCCGCAAACAACTGCTGTATTGGGCCGGTATCAATACCCCGATCTCTATTTAACGGGAACCGATGCCGAAACCTCCGTCTACTACAGTACCTATGACAAGCTTGAGAACCGGATCATTTTCCGGACATACCGGGTCGGTACGGATGCTGCTATAGAGGGCACGACAGGGGGCAGAATTAACGACGAGGGAACAGCCCTCTATACCGACATTCCCCAATATAACCGGAACGGTACTTTTCCGCCCTTTAACGGCACAAATAATAATAATCAGCGATTCATCAACAGCGGCACCGCCGGAAAGAACCCTGAAGCCGCCGACGGAGCGGCGGTCACCTTTTTTACCCCGACCGGCAGTTTCAGCGATCACACCGCTGTGGCCGCAACATCCGGAGGGACCGCCCTTCTGGTCTACTACGATGAGTCAGGGACCGGATCTCTTTTATACCGGTATAACGAGACGCCGGAGAACTCCGGAACCTGGTCGTCGGCCAAAGAGCTTGACACTGCCTGCGGAGCAGAGTATATCGATGCCCAGGTAGACTCAGCGGGAAGAGTACACATCGCTTATTACGATTCATACGACGGAAATGTTTCTTATATCAGGATGGATTCCTATGTTCCTCCGGATACTGTAACGGCGGTAACAGTGGATTCATACCTTATTGTGGGCGACAAACTTTCCCTCGCCCTGGACGCGGGAAATACTCCGTATATCGCGTATAAGGGCATCGGCAACTCGGCCCGTACGGCCTGGCTTACGGCAGGGTCGCCTCTTGACGGTGTTGATTCAGCCGGCAGGTTTAACGGCAACTGGGAGGTACAGACGCTCCCCGTACAGATGGAGGACAGCGACTCAAACCGCTTCGGAGTGGGGGTACGGTCTTCGGACAGCATGCCGGTGACCGGGTACACCGAAGACGGACTGAAATACCAGAGACTGCTGGATAACCTCGTAAATTAAAGAAAGGAACTATTGTGAAATTTAGGCTCAGCTTTATACTTATATTTTTTATGATTCCCCTTTTTGTTTTTTCCGCCGGCAAGACCGAGGAAGAAGACTTTATGGAGGCCGAAGGGAAAGAACACTGGAGTTATCAGTGGGATGTTTCCGAGCTTCCACCGGGAAAGTACAACATCCTCATCCGGGGAACCGACTCTGCCGGAAATGTGTTTTATCATGAACCGCTGGATATCCGGCTTGATCCGGAATCCGATCTGCCCCGGGTCTCCATTTCTCATCCTAAAAACGGCGGCAGAGTGGGAGAAATTCTTACAATTCTGGGAACCGCGGTTGATGACGACGGAGTGGAGAAGGTGGAATTCCGGATAGATGACGGGCCGTACCGGACCGCGGAGGGTACCGAGTACTGGTCCTACCGGTTTGATACGGATTCCTTGGAGGATGGCACCCATACCCTTTCCGTGCGGGCGGTGGACACCAACGGCCTAACCGGCAATGAAATAGTACAATCTTTCGTCCTGGACACCGCACGGCCCGTTGGACTAATGGAATCCCATCAATCCGGAGTACTCCTGAGCGGTAAGGCGGTGCTTCAGGGGCTGGTAACCGATGAAAACGGAATTGAACGGATCCGGCTTTCTGAAGACGGGGGAAACACCTTCAGGATTATAAAGTCCTCCCGTACCGACAAGGGCAGTATTTTCAAGGTTTCGGTGAACACCAAAAAACTGGATGACGGTCCCCAGGTATGGTGGTTTGAAAATCTCGACCGTGCCGGCGTCAGTTCCCGATGGGCATTCTTCTTTTTTGTCGATAATACCCCCCCGGAGATTGAAGTCATTCATCCCGCTCCGGATCAGGAGATGAACGGAGAAATCCTGCTCGCCGGTACTGTTAACGATACCATCGGGATTAGAAAACTGATGTACGAAGCAGGCGATCTTTCCGGCGAAATCGGTATTATCCCGGGAGATCCTTACTGGAGTGTTCCCCTGGATTTTACCGGATCGAAGGGAAAGAAGCAGTCGGTGGTTCTTTCCGTTGAAGATTTCGCGGGCAACTTAGTAAAGAAAAAAGCAGTAATCCGCATGAATCCCGACGCGGATCTGCCGGTAATCACCATGCTCCGCGGGGAGACCGATCCGATGAATCCCGGATCCGCGGTTATCCGGGGATTCTGTGAGGATGATGACGGAGTCGCCGGTATCGAGATTTCTGTGGACGGCGGCGATCCTGTTCTGTATTCCTCCGGCAACGGATTCTCAGAAACCCTTACCGGTCTGACCCCAGGAGACCGCAAATTCCGGGTCCGGGGGGTGGACATCCACGGGAAAACCGGGAACTATGCCGATCTTAAGGCGGTGATTCCGCCGGAGCTCCCACGGATATCGGATCTGTTGATAACCGCCGGAGACAAGGAGCTTCCTTATTCTCCCGGAATGATTTTAGACCGGTCGGAGAAGCCGGTCCTGTCAGGTACGGTAACAGGCAGCAAAGGTATCAAGGTTCTTGAATATAGCTCCCGGGAACTCTCCGGCAGGATCAAGGTTTCTGACGGTACTTTTACTTTTCCGCTCTATAAATATATCGGCGCGGGAGCTGTTCCTCTGCTGATTAAGGGTGATATTTACGGAACCCGGTTCCGGGAACTCCTCTTCTTCGAAGCGGCTCAGCCGGTATCTGATGATGAGCCTGAACCGGTTCAAAAAGGTGTTTTCGCGGTTTCCATGACCGAATCGGGAACTTATGTGACTGAACCGGGAACTCCGGTTTATTTTTTCCTTCCCGAAGGCTTGGATACCGTAGACGGCAATGATATTAAACCGCCGGTCACCGGCGCGTCTCTTGATGTATCCGGAAATACCGCTGTACTCACATTCGGGACTCCGGGCATCTACCGGAACATTGAGCTGGACGGTCCTCTATCGGTTTTTAAGAATATAAGTATCACCGTTGACGGCTCCGGCCCCGAAATAGGATTAACACAGCCGGCTGACGGCAGCTGGACCGGAGACACCCTGGAAATCGCGGGTTCAGCAGAGGACGACACGGAGATTTCCGCGGTTTCCTACCGCATTGTTGCCGCGGACGAAACAGTTCCGGTACCGGATTTTGTCCCGCTGTCGAAATCCGAATTTTCCGGCGGAGAAATCAGGATAAATACTGCGGTTCCCGCGGAAGACGGGGGTATTTTTCTGGAGATACAGGCCGAAGACATTGCGGGACGGACCGTTCTTTTACGGAGGGTACTGGGAAAAGATACCCAAGACCCCGCGGTAACGCTGATCACCCCTGTTTCCGGCACTCCCGTAAACGGCAAGATTACCTTTTCCGGTACAGTCTCCGACCGTTTTGGTGTTGCGTCTTTCCGGGGAGGCGTTCCCGGCGGAGAGATGGAGGATTTTTCCGGAAACTTTTTCTCCCGCCCTTATACCCTGCCCGGTGAAGATGCCGCACTGAATGAAATCAATATCCTCTTAGAAGCTCTGGACCCACGGGGAAACAGCGGCAGTACTTCACCGGTTATTTCACTCGATCAATCGGCGGACGTACCGAGAGCTGAGATCCATGTCCCTGAAGAAGGCGGCGTGGTACGGACAGATTTCGCGGTTACCGGTATTGTTTTAGATGATGATGCCGTCCAGTCCGCCCGGTACCGGATAGACGGCGGAGAATGGACCATCCTGCAGAGCGGTTCCCGGTTTTCTATTCCTCAAAAAATCGAGGACTATTCAGACGGAGAACATACCCTCGAAATGACGGTAACCGACACGGGAGGTCTCCAATCCGCTCCGGTGAGCCGTACGTTTTCAGTTTCAAAAACAGAACCTGAGTCGGTGCTTGTGGAACCGAAATTGGAAGAGACCGTTTTTGGCGAGGTGGTCCTGAAGGGAACCTCCTCCGATCCGAACGGAATAGAGAGCGTCTGGATATCTCTGGACAGCGGGAATACCTATGGAAAAGCGGAAGGCACGGATACCTGGACATACCGCTTTCCCAGTGCTTCCCTGGAAGACGGTACACATTCGGTATATATCAAAGCTTTTGATGTTACGGGTACCGAAAGTATCGATACCGGACTTATCACCCTGGACAATACTCTTCCAAAGCTGATACTTGATTCTCCCGGTGACGGCGGACGTTTTCGGGATACCGTACCGTTAAGCGGTCTTGTAACGGATAATATCCAGCTGGGCAGCCTTTCGCTGAAACTTTTTTCCCATGCTGATCCCCGGCGTCCTCTCCAGGAAGCTTCAATTTCGGAAGAAGGGGTCTTTAACGGTACCATTGATATGACGGAGCTCGATTCCGGAGGGTATATTCTGCTTGCTGAAGCCCTGGACGTCGCGGGGAATAAGACTACCATTACCCGGGGAATCAAGAAAGCCGCGGAAAATGAACTTGTTCCGCCCCAAATTTTTTCTCCCCTTTCCGGAGAAGTCCTTCACGGTGAGTTCACTGTGGAAGGAAGAGCGGAGGAATTATCGTCCAAGGAAGGTCTTACCGTCCAGATTGATGACGGCGGGAAATACACCCCTAAGGTTTCGGGGAATGGATTTTTCCGAGTTGAAATTCCGGCATCCGCCCTTACCGACGGATGGAAGACAATCCGGGTTTATTCCGGAGATTCAGCAGGAAGTGAAACTGAAATTTCTGTGCTGTACCAAAAAGAAGGCCCCTGGGTGCTTATTGAAAGCCCTGCCGCGGGTTCTTTCATCAGCGGAAGACCTTATCTGACCGGAAAAGCCGGATTCTCCATGAATGATACGGCTGGCGAAAAGAAGAACGCGCCAAAGCTGTCCGAACTGGCTGTAAGCCTTGACGGCGGGAAGTCATTCGAAACCGCAGCTTCCCGGGAATCGTGGAAATACCGGATTGAGACGGGTAACCTGCCTGCCGGTGATTTGTTTGCCGTAGTACGCGCGGAATTTTCAGACGGTTCGGAAGCGTACGCCCGCACTCAACTGACTGTGGATACGGTAAAACCGGAACTCACGGTGACCGACCCGGATGAAGGGCTCCTTTTTAACCAGGCCTTAACCGTGGAAGGGAGCGCGTTCGACCTGAACGGCATGGAGTCGGTACAGGTTAATCTCCGGTCGGGAGATAAGGCGAGATACCAGGTGCCTTCATTTATTCAGGGTCTGTACCTGGATACCCATCTTTTCGGAGCCAACTTCTGGGAAATCGGAGCGGGACTCACCTTTTTCGATGAAAATGTTAAACTCCAGGCCCAAATCGGCACAGCCCCGCCCGGAAGATTTTCCGGACTGGTCCTGGGGGTAAAGCTCCTGGCAAATATTGTGCAGCTCCCATTTTCATACTTCTTCGGACCGGACTGGGACTTCTTCTCCATGTCTCTTTCCGTGGGAGCCAATTTTTCCTACTTTACTATGAGCGACACGGAGATTAGATTTACTTCAGACGGACTTGTGTTGGGAGCGATGGTTGGACAGTACGAATTTGCCAAATTTGACATCACCAAATGGAAGGCTTTCAGATCCTTTTCCTTTTACACCGAAGGACAACTGTGGTTTATATCC
Source organism: uncultured Spirochaetales bacterium (assembly GCA_964384485.1). Classification (GTDB taxonomy): domain Bacteria; phylum Spirochaetota; class Spirochaetia; order CAYLLE01; family CAYLLE01; genus CAYLLE01. Next base: position 27,685 of record CAYLLE010000033.1, read on the forward strand.
TCCGATATCGAAGGCGGGCTTGTCCCGCGCATTGCCTTCGGTATGCGTATCAGACTGCTTTGATCCGGTAATTATATGGTGATAGGAGTTGCTGGAGAGTACTGCGCCGGGAAAAGTACCGTGTCACGTATATTGACTGAATACGGGTTCAGCGAAATTGATGTTGATTCATACGGCCACCGCGCGCTCAAGACTCGGAAAGACGCGATTACCGCGGTGTTCGGTGCCGGTATTTTAAATGAAGCCGGCGAAATCGACCGGAAGTCCCTCGGAAAAATTGTTTTCGGTGATCCGGAACAAAAACAGCAGCTGGAGAAAATTGTTCATCCCGCTATGACAGCCGAGGTAATCAAGGATGCAGAGCGTAATCAGGGGGATACAGTAATAAACGCGGCTGTTCTTTTTCAAATGGGACTCCATAAAGTTTGTGATCTGGTTATATGGGTTTCCGCTCCGCTCCTTATCCGGATTCTCCGGGCCCGGAGGCGGGACCATCTTCCCCTGAGGGAAATCTGGAAGAGAATCATGAGTCAGAAAAAACTTAGCTCTTATATTCCTCTGAAAAATGTCGATATAGAAAGAGTAAGGAGTTTCGGCGGAGAACGGTTTTTAAGAAGCCGGATCAAGTCGATTCTCCGAAAACACCGAGGAGAGACAATTTAAATGCCGGAGAAGGGTATGGAACATCAGAGAGTATACACGGTGATTATCGCCGTTACAGTTTTTTTAGCCGCGGTTCTAGGTGTAGGCTTATGGTGGTTTTACCCCCGTACAGATCAGGACATCCGAGATGAAGAACCAGGATTGGCGGAGACTTTTGATCCTTTCCAGTATGTCCGGGATGCCGGAACAGATAAAAATGATGTTATCGGGCTTACCGAAGAGACTGAGGATCCGGAAGCCGAAGAAGACAGGGAAAACGGCGATGATGATGTTTATATCGTCTACGGGGAATCAAAAGAATCGGATGAACCCGCAAGAGAGACAGCCGGTTCCGAAAAACCCTCCGTTATACCCGAACCTGCCGCGCGTACCGTGCCGGTAGTAAAGCATACCGAGCAGAAACCGGATCACGCTAAAGCCGATACCCGGCAGAAGAAGGAGACAACCCCGGTAAGCGCTGATACTCCGAAGAAAGTGCCGGAGGTTTCCCGGCAGCCGGAATACCGGACGGTATCCGAATACTGGATACAGACAGGATCTTTCAAAACCATGGACCGTGCCGAATATGCTAACACCCTCTTAAGCGAGCACGGCATCAGCGGTGTAATAACCACAAAATCGGTCAACAATGTCACCTATTACCGGCTCAGGGTGGGACCCTTCGGTGATAAAAAAGAAGCTGAAAAGTTCCTGGGCTGGATAAAATCGGACACCGATTTCCAGGGAAGCTATATTTCTCTGGTATCGTCTAAAAAACTGGTCAATTGATATTCTTCCGGTTTAGCAATTCCCGGTGATCTCATTCGCATTAAAATTTATAAATTGTTTTATTACAAGCAATTACATAAATCGGG
>CAYLLE010000034.1:0-23370 GCA_964384485.1 uncultured Spirochaetales bacterium
TGGTGTGGTTCCGGCGTTTATTCACGCCTCCTCACATTTTTGACTGGGAAATCCCTAAGTACCTGTATGGCTAAGGGTTATGCCGGTGTCATGTCCAGGGTCGGCGGCATTATTATCAGGCAAAGAAAACTGATTCGATCCGCCCGAGGAATTCATGTATTTCAGGAGCCTCTTGGTATGGAATGCGGAAACCGATAGCCCCCTGATGACCTCCGCCGTTTTTAATACCCAATTTGGTGAGAATGTGCCGTAAATCAATATCCTTGAACTCCTGACTCCTGCGCATACGGTACTGTACAAAATCGGAATATTCCGGTGTTTCTTCGTACCCCACAAGACTAATATATCCGCTTTCTTCGGCTAAATGGTCCGCCAAGGAACGGGCTACCTGTACTACGGTATCACGGTCGAACTGTTCACTTAAGGCCTCCATCTTATCCCGGGGAAGGTATACGTAGGCGATATGCTTGGTAAAGCGGCGTATTGCCATCAGGTATTCGAAACTGGCGGCTTCTTTACGGGAGAGTCTTCCGATTTCCGAAAAGACCTCCTCCATATTGGAAAAGTTTGTAGTTTTCACTGTTTTTGTAGTCAGGAGTTCGTCGAACAGAGAACTGAAAATACGGTAGAACCGCTGCTCACGGCGTGTCTTTAAAAACGATCCCATTTTAGAATCACCGATAATCCCTGTAAGCACCGCTAAAACTATGTTTCTGGAAAGCAGATCTTCAATCTGATATTCACGGATCAATTCTTTACGGCCGCTAATTTTCAGGATTATCAATCCCACGAGTTCCGCGGCAGAAGACGCCTCAGCTACGAGCCGGTATCCAGGATCACCGATATAATCGCTGTCCGATTCAAGGTGATGATCTATTTCGATGACCACTGTTTCATCTTTGGCCATTAATCGTTTTATTCCCGGATTATTAACCATTAAGTCTGGTTTCGGAGTGTCACATACCACGATAACATCAAAGTCCGGAGAATGAGATCCCGAACATTGGTAAACTTCAATGGAATTATACCGGCAAATATCCAGCAGATACTGAAAATGTTCGTGTATTTCGTTATCAACACAGATAACGGCTTTTTTGGAAAATTTCTTTACAAGGAGGGCGAATGCCACCATGGAAGAAATGCAATCTTCATCGGGATTTTGATGTCCCGTGATTAAAAATGATCTTTTAGTTATTATCTCGCTGATTATGTTGCTGATAATTCTGTTTTTTTCAGCAATAGATACAATATCGGTCTTCATGTTTTAACTCCCGATTCCCTGTTAAGCCATTTTCAAAATGATTTTTGAAAGCCTGTTACAAAAAAACAATTCTGTCCCGTCCCGATTCCTTAGCCTTGTATAACCCTTTGTCCGCTGCTTCCCGTAAAGCAAAACTATCCGTGCCGTTATCTGGAAATACCGCGCCGCCGATGCTGATGGTTATCCGGGGTGGTTCTGCACCGGAAAAATCAAGCTCCAGAGTTCTGACCCTGCTTAGAATGCATTCCGCCAACCCGGAAGCCGTTTCCCGCCCGGTTTCCGGGAGCAGGACGGTAAATTCATCCCCCCCGTACCTAGATATTATATCATTTTCCCGGAGGCATTCCCGACAAATTTTTGTAACTTCCATGATGATGCGGTCTCCGCCTTCCTGCCCGTATTTTTCGTTCAGCATCCTGCAATGGTCAACATCCATCATCAGCACAGTGAGATATTCATTCCGCATCGATGCTTTCTGTATCTGCTGTTCAATGGCGTCATCGAGAAATCTGCGGTTAAAGAGTCCGGTAAGGCTGTCCGTCACCGCTCTCTTTCTCGCTTCTTCTCCCCACCGTACCATATCGGTTAGATATTCCCCGGTGCTCTCAAGCCTGGAGATCGTGACATCCAGCATTTTCCTCATCAGCTTGATCCCGGTTGCTGGAAATCTGTCGATAATTTCCGAAAAGAGTTCTCCTGGAAACGTGAGAAGCCGGCAATCCTCCTGGGCGTAACAGGTCGCGGAACGGGGTGCGTCCTGGAACAATGACATTTCACCGAAAAAATTCCCCCTTTGGAACGAACCGATTTCAATATCTTCTCCGTCCTTTCCCTGTATCGTGATTATCATACTTCCCGTGGCGAGAATATACATGATGCCGCCGGGGTCGCCTTCCCGGAACAGCAAATCACCCTGATTCATGTTCACAGTTTCCATACCCGGAAGGAGCTGGGATATCTCCTGCAGAGACAGCTCAGAAAATATTTCAGTGCTTTTTAAAAAACGCGCGGCTTCACTGTTATCAGACCGGGACATCATTGTCCTCCTCGGCCAGAATTATCCTGTTTCCGCCCTTTTTCCTGGCGGTAAAAACCTTCCTCCGGGAATCTTCTATAAGGTTCTGTCCGTCCATATTCGGTTCTGTAAATACCGTTATCCCGGCACTCAGAACAATTTTTATTTCAGCGCTGCCGGTTATATCGGATATATCCGCGGCGGCAACCTTGGACCGTACCCCTTCTGCTGCCGCGACAGCCTTCCCGGTATCAGCCCCGGGAAGGAAACAGCCTATTTCGTTTCCTTTATATCTGCAGACAACACCCTCTTTGCCGATACAGTCTCTAATCTCTTCTCCCATGCGCTTCAGCACACGGTCACCGATTTCATGACCGAACGTATCATTTATGTCCTTAAAGTTATCAGGCTTAAAAATGACCAGGACGCCGCCGGGTGATTCCGAATCCGCGTTATGCTCGATTTCTTCCTCCAGCCGGGAAGCGTTGAATAATCCGGTGAGTTTATCCACCGAAACTTGACGTCTAATTTCCCGAATCCACGGTTCATTCTGGGCTATCAATCTGTTTGTTTCCCGGATGCGGGAGGCTACCATCTTCATGAACTCAGCCAGCATCTTACCCAGTATATGGGGATATCTATCCAGCAGGCCGCTGAGGCAATCTGTCTTTTTGGGGAATATCAGAACCGAAGAAGGAGCAGCAGCGATAATATCGGTTTCCCGGACAGATTCTTCTTTAATTAGATCCAATTCGCCGAAGGTATCACCCGAAACATACCGGGCCACTTCGATTGTCCGTTCTTTACCTTCCGGGCTTCTTAGAGCCTTCTGAACAACCAGCTCTCCCTCAAGAAGGATTCCCAGACCTGTTTCCTTTGTACCCGATTTAAACAGGTAACTTTCCGGTTTGATCTCGTAATATCCGCTGTGTTCAGCAATAACCTGAAGCGCCTCATCACTCAAGGCGGAGAAAATTTTGACATTTCGTAAAATTTTTACCTTATCCAACTCCATTCCTTTATAAGTTAGAGCAGATCCGCCTCCATATCCATTACCAGGAATTTATCCCGCGCCAACGGAAAAAACGTATCCACGCTTAGACCTCTGAAAGACGGACCGAACATTTCTTTCAGCTTGGATGATATTTTGAGTTCAGGGAGTCTTCCGATAATACGGGTTCCATCATGGAGAAAGGCCAGCTGTACGGGTGAACCGAAATTACCATCCGGAGTAAAATCTCCTCCGGCGCAGATCAATACAAAGATGCCCGGCTCATGATTCAGCAGTTCCTTTAGGGATTTACCGCTGCTCGCGACTTTCAGACCCGGGATGGACAAGGTTGGTACATCATCATAATCTCCCCCGGCGCAGCCGGTCAGCGGAAGTTCGAAACGTCCGGATATTTTTTTATCGGTATAGGGCGAGATGATCTTTCCGTTCCTGATCAGCGGATACCGGTCTCCGTCATTGGTAACACCTTCCGAATCAAAGAAAGGGGCAAAGGTATCTTCCGGGTTTCCTGTTTGATACAGGGTAAAATCGGAACTGAAAACCTGCTGGTCCAACTGACCTGACAGAGGAGAACCTCCGGTTCCGAATATGCTCCCGTGGAGATCCTGGGTCAGCTTTTGTAACGGCAGCTGATCTGATTCCAGGAAGATCAGAGGATAGGTCCCTTTTCCCGGAAAATCTACGGTATTCCGGTATCCCTCCAGGATTTCTACCGCGTGTTTGATGAACGCCTCACCGTCAAAATCCTTACCCTCATATCCAATATACCCATCCATAATATTGGATTTATCCTTCGATTTAAACGCGAACTGGAGACTCACATACCGGACGGAGTGGAAAAGATCAACCCCGCTTTCATTTCGTAACTCCCGTTCGTTTTCGATTAACTTGGCTTTATGGAAAAATGTAAAATCATTATATTCTTTCCGGAGGAATGAAAGAATCTTTTCTACCTCCGGCATAAAGGCTTCATTTTCCATAAGTTCGGGGGAAATTACCTTTTCCTTTCTAATCTTATCCCGTTCGGGTTCATAAGGATACGGAATCCCCGTAGAGAGAGCCCCTAAAGCCTGCTCGTACAGCTTTTTCTCGGATACTTCGCCTAATCCGCCGACGATTGAAATTTTCCCGTCTCCATAGGCACGCACCCCGGTCTTGCCGATATCTTTTTTTCGTATCGAAACGATCTCCGTGTTCTGTATGGTTAAATCGAGCTCGTTTATGGAGAAGTAATATACCTCTTTCATCAGTTTCCCCCCTCTTTTTTACTGAACATCCATGGATTTGACTTTAACATAGGGACCGCCGAACCCTACCGGAAGGGAAAACTGTTCCATTTTCCCGCACCCTCCGCCGACAAAAGAAAAGAGTTCCAGCTTATCCGATACACCTTCGATTTCCTGAAGTGTACGGAAGACATTTCCGGTGACAACAGAAACCGAAACCGGATTGCCGATTTCCCCGTTTTCTATCCGGAATGCCCTGGCAGGAGCAAGGGTAAACGTGGACATCCCGGACCCGTGGCGGATACTGTCAATATAAATTCCCCGGGAAACACTGCTCAATAGTTCTTTTTTGCCAATATCTCCCGGTTCAATATATGTGGTAGTCATTCGGACAACCGGTTCATATTCAAATCCTACCGCTCTGGCATTTCCCGTCACATTTTCTTCCATTTCCGCGGCAGTGGCGGTACTGTGAAGTCTGCCTGAAAGTTTTCCGTTTTTAATAAGATAGGTTTTTGAAGCGGCTGTACCTTCGTCATCGAAAGGCGTGAATCCAATGCCCAGCTCGTTTCCGTCATCAACAATTGACAGGAAATCCTCTCCTATCTGTTTGCCGATTTCCCAGTCTTTCTTCATCTGTTCATCACCCAGCATAAAATCGGCTTCGCTCTTATGCCCGAAACTTTCATGGGCGAATACACCCGCAACCTTGGGAGACAGCACTACCGGATATTTTCCGGGCTGTACAGGTTCCGCCGTATTCATGAAATTCACACAGTGGTCAAGGAACCTCCGTAACGTTTCCGTTTCACCAGGGATATCCGAGAAATAATTTTCACCGCACTGAAAACTTTCCTTAAAGAAACGCTCTTTCTTGTCGGACATCTGAAAACTAAGGGCGTATCCGCAATGCTGAGAATCAAATACCAATTCACTTCCTTTACTGGAATAAAACTCCTTAACTTTCCTTAAATCCTTATAGATCATCTTCCACGCCGTAATCGGACCGGTTTCATTGATAACCGGAAAAAAAGACTTCAAAAGAGAATCTTTTTCTTCGATAGCGGTTTCAGATACCGGGTGATCGGCGAACTTTAGATATTCACCCTTGCTTATCTGGAGATTTTTTAAATATCGATGCCGATCAATACCATGATTTTTTTCAGCCAGGGCAGCAAGCCTGTCAATCTCCTCCTGCACCTGACCGGTGCTGGTAGTTACGCTGTAATACCATCTGTTTCCGTCGAACATTCTGATAAAGGAAGCATTGTATTGTTTTTCCTTCCGGTCATCAACAGACCCTATTGTGTAGACTATATCAGTAGAAAACACATCTTCCGTTCTTACATCAGTATATAATCCGTCTGGGAAATTATACATTCACAACTCCTCTCCACCTGTAAGGTGATCTTCCGTGAACCGGAAAATCCGGGTTTTCTCTACCATAACCCCAGTTTTTAACGTACGCAAGGGCAAAAAGTATACAAAGCAGTAATTCTAAAAATATTTGCTAAGTTTTTCATTTGTGGACGTTCGGGAATATATAGTATTATATTTTGAACGGAAGATACGCCGGAAAATTATCAGATTTTTTGGCACGTTTCTTGCACTTAGTTTATGTAAATAAAATTATTATCTAAGGAGGATAATACAATGATGAACAAGTTTACCACAGGATTACTTGCCGGAATAGGATTAACCGTACGGACAATCGATAAACTGGAAGAATTCGGCAAGAAAATTGCTGAAGAACAGAAAATGAACGAAGAAGAGGGCAAAAAATTTGTCGATGAGCTGAAACGGGAAGGCGAAGAAGCAAGAAAAAATGTTAAAGAAGAAATCGACAAGAACATAAAAAAGGCTCTCGACGAAACCGGTATCGCCCGGAAAGAAGAGATCGATGATCTGCGGAAAGAGATAATCAGCCTGGAAGGTAAAATTTCTAAGCTGGAAAGCGAAATGAAGAGCGTCAAAACAGACCTCGGTAAAGTAAAGTCCTCGAATAAGAGTTAATTAGAGAGACAAAATAATTCCGGGAATGCCGGTTTTTGGCCGGCATTCCCGGAAGCTTAAAAAAGCATGAACTTATTAAAAGAATCTTCTGATAACATAGAGAAGAAACATCCGCAGAGATACGCTTCAATCCTCAACATCCTGACTAAATACGGCTTGAGTGAATTCGCGAAAACTTCCGGTGTTCTTAAGAAATTCTCCTGGGTAAAGGACATCATACCGGAGAAAGATCACCGGAACCTTTCGGAATATCTCCTGGAAGAAAAGATCAGACTGGCGATGGAAGAACTTGGGCCGACCTTTATCAAATTCGGCCAGATCATGAGCAATCGGCACGATCTTTTCAGCCAGGAGTTTATTGATGAACTCACAAAACTGCAGGATAAAGTTCCCCCGTTTCCGACCGAAGAAGCGGTTCAGATAATAGAGGAAGAACTAGAACGGCCTATCGAAGAAGTGTTCCGGTATTTCGATCCCGAACCAATCGCGGCAGCGTCCATAGCACAAGTCCACCAGGCGGTGCTTCCGAACGGTGATGAAGTCGTTGTCAAGGTTAGAAGACCGAATATCGAATCCCTTGTAGAGACGGATGTGGATATCATGCTCCGTCTGGCCCGTATAATCGAAAGAAGAATACCCCACTCCGAACTTTTTAATCCACAAAATCTGGTCCGGGAGTTCAGGAAGCAGATCAGAGAAGAAATGGATCTTCACAACGAATTCTTGAATATCATTAAATTCAGGAGTCAGTTTGAAGGAGATGTGGAGGTCGCCATACCGAAACCGTACGCGAACTTTTCCACAAAGAGAATACTGACCATGGAGAAGCTGGTGGGAATCCGTATGGGCGAGGTCATTCGAGAAGAACATTCCGATGTCGATAAAAAAATGCTTGCATACCGGGGAGCCCGTATTGTTTTTCAAATGGCCTTCATCAACGGCTTTTTTCATGCCGACCCTCATCCGGGAAACCTTTTGGTATTGCCGGGTAACGTGCTTGGCCTCATGGACTTCGGAATGACCGGAATAATAACCGAATATCGGCAGGAGCAGATTAATAACATCATGATCGGGATGATAAACCGGAACGCGAACCTGATTGTCCGATCATTCCTGAATTTAACAAATCCTCCAAAGCGGCTGGATAAAGAAGCCCTCGTTGGAGATGTGGAACAGTACATGCGTCGGTATATCGATCTGCCCTTGGAAGAGGTTGATTTCAGTAAATCTCTTCAGGATCTGATCAATATAATCGTTGCACACAAGATCTCTCTGCCGATGAACATGACATTGATGTCGAAAGCTTTGATGATCATAGCCGACGTGGCGGAACAGCTGGATCCCGATTTCGTCGCGGTTGAACATTTAGAGCGGTTCCTGCCCAAGCTCCTGCTGCATAAATTCAATCCCGCGAAACTGGCAAAAAATTTATTTATGACCGGCACCGACTATATTGATCTTATCCAGAACATGCCGGGAGAAATCCGGGGTATTCTCAAGTCCATCCGCGACAAGAAAATCGGTATCGATATTGGAGTATCAGGACTTGATCCGCTGCGCGAAACACTTGACCGGATCGGGTTTCGGCTGGTCTACGGCCTTGTGCTTGCTTCACTTCTAATCAGTTCGTCCCTTATTGTGCTGGCAAATGTCGGACCCACCTGGCGGGAAATACCGGTATTAGGACTGATTGGTTTTATCATCGGCGGGGTAATGGGTGTTATATTTCTTTTTTCGGGGTTTATACGAATGCTCCGATGGAGCATTCACAAGGTGAAGCGTAATGTTTCTAAATGGATATAGCTATGCAGTATGATGATTTTATTAATCCGAAAACGGAAAAGCAGACTCCGAATTTTTTAAAGAAAGCTTCGACAAGGGGCATATTTCTTGGAACAATCTTTATAATTCTCGGGCTTTTTATCTACCTGCTGCAGACGGATGTCTTCATCTTAAGAAACTGGTGGGTGATTTTTATCGGAGGACCCGGTGTTTATCTGATCTACGTCTCCTATACAACGTATCAGGTGCTGGACAGATTAACCTTTAAATCAATAATTACTTTTATCATCGGTTCAGTTCTCTTCTCCATCAGTATTCTACTGCTTTTTGAACTGGCTTGGAAGACATTCTGGCCAATCTTTCTGATATCCCCCGCTATCGGGATGATCCTGCTTGCGGCAATTTTAGGCAAGAGCTACAGGAAGCAGAAGAGATTTCAGTACGCGAAAGTCTGGTTTTACTTTATCGGAGTTAATTTTTCAATAATGGGTCTGCTCATCATTGTTGAACAAGTCGGCTGGGTGCCGTTCACGGAATATCTGCATAATTGGTGGGGTTACTTTTTTCTGTTAACTTCGATAGCGGGCATTTTGAATTTCATATCCATCCGGAAAAAAAGCGATACCCTGGTTAACAACAAACAGCTTTTACAGTTAAATTGGTCCTACGCGTTTGCGTCCACCGGCGCGATTATCATCATGGGTATACCGCTACGGTTTATTCCTTCCATAATTTTCGTCGGTGTGGGTATAATAATCATCCTGGGGAACTTGATTAAAAAAAGAAAGGTCTTTATCCGTTTCTTCAAAGGTCATAATCCCCTGGCATAGAGGAGCGATTATGCAATACAAACAAAAAAAAAAGGGAAGTGAAAAAATATCCATCCTTGGGTTCGGCTGTATGCGTCTTCCCACTTCTGGTAAATATGCCGATATCGACGAAGCGGAAGCTGCCGAAATGGTATCATGGGCAATCGAACATGGGGTAAACTATATCGATACCGCGTACATGTATCACGGGGGAAACAGCGAACGCTTCCTGGGCAGATTTTTAAAAAACGGTTTAAGGGATAAAATCTATCTTGCCACTAAACTGCCTTTGGGAAGGGTTGAAACTCCGGATGATTTTGACCGGCTTTTAGACGAACAGCTTGAAAAGCTTCAGACTGACCATTTGGATTTCTATATGTTTCATGCCATAAACAAGAAACAATGGGACCGGCTCCGGCCCATGGGGCTCCTGGAATGGGTGGAAAAAAGGCGGGGCCAAGGTGATTTCAAGTACCTGGGTTTTTCATTCCACGATAACTACCAAGCTTTCAAGGAAATAATTGACGGTCACGACAGGTGGGATTTTTGCCAGATACAGTACAACTACATGAATGAAGAGGTACAGGCCGGTACAAAGGGACTGGAATACGCCGGTGAAAAAGGTATTGACGTAATAATCATGGAGCCCCTTTTAGGCGGCAACCTGGTAGATCCGCCGAAACAGGTCAATGAGGTTTGGAAAAAATCCGAGATCAAACGCACACCTGCCGAGTGGGCCCTTCAGTGGCTTTGGGACAAACCTCAAATACTTAACGTTTTGAGCGGTATGTCCACGATGGAACAGGTTAAGGAGAATGTGGAGGCCGCGGATTCCGCTTCCGAAAAACGTCTGAGCCAAACGGATCTGAAAATCGTGGAGCAGGTCCGGAATACCTACGACAAACTGCAGCCGATTCCATGTACCGGCTGTAAGTACTGCGTTCCATGTCCAAGTGAAGTCAACATTCCCCAAATTTTCAGCATATATAACACGGGAATCCGCTATAACCGGAAAGCCCAGGCCGGCAAGCGGTATTGGAAACTAAAGGAGGGCAAAGCAGATCTCTGTATAGAATGCGGAGATTGTCTGGAAAAATGTCCCCAGGGCATAGACATAACCGGCTGGCTCAAGAAAGTACATAAGGAATTAACAGCCGTTTAAGTACAGCAAATCCCGGTCAACTCCTTGGGTGATTAAGAAGAGGCCATAATTTCATACAATATATGAATTTATATCGGGTTGACCGGGAATTGCCGCATATTTTTTTCGCGGAAAAACGGCAATTCCCGGTGATCCCGATTTATGTAATTGCTTTTAATAAAACAATCTATAAATTTTAATGCGAATGTGATCACTGGAAATTGCTGGTCTAATTATTGACGGATATTAAAAAGGAAACTATTATTAAAGCATGAGAACATTAACGGCGATTTTCACCGAATTAAGCCTCGTCCTGCTAGGAATCCTTAGTGAAACCCGCGGGATAGGCAGGTCCGGTTAATTTGCCGGAATATTAAAAAACAATGCCGCGGGATAGACCGCGGCTTTTTTTGTCCCGATCTATCCCCGGCGGAGGGGGAAATGATGGAGACAAAATGGCAGAAGATTTGGAAAGAGAGAAAAACTTTTGAGACCGACCTTGAGAACACCGGGAATCCGTATTACGTCCTCACAATGTTTCCGTATCCGTCCGGAAAAAACCTTCACATAGGTCACTGGTTTCAATACGGAGTTATCGATTCCTGGGCGAAATTCCAAAAGCTCAAGGGTAAAGCAGTTTTTCAGCCCATGGGATTTGATTCCTTCGGTTTGCCGGCGGAAAATTACGCGATAAAAAATCAAATTCATCCCGAAAAATCAATCCGTAGAAATATCGATTACATGATCGGACAATTTGAGACAATGGGAGCCGGGTATTCCTGGCGCCATAAAATTGAAACATCCGATCCCGGCTATTACCGCTGGACCCAATGGCTTTTTCTTGTGCTTTATAAAAGAGGGTTAGCCTACCGCAAAAAAGCCCCGGTGAACTGGTGTCCGTCCTGCCGAACCGTCCTTGCCAATGAACAGGTAAAGGAGGGACAATGCGAACGGTGTGCCACCCGGGTATTGAACCGGGAACTCACACAATGGTTTTTCAAAATCACCGCTTACGTGGATGAACTTTTAAGAGAATTGGACGGGCTTGACTGGCCGGAAGAAACCAAAGCGATGCAGCGGAACTGGATTGGACGGACCAATATAATCAGGAACGGCAAGAAACAGGCTGCCTACCGGCTTCATGATTGGCTCATCTCAAGACAGCGGTACTGGGGAGCCCCTATTCCGATAATTTACTGTCCCGGGTGCGGGGAAGTTCCGGTGCCGGAAGAAGACCTGCCGGTTTTGCTCCCTTCGGATGTATGTTTTTCACCGGAAGGGGAATCGCCTTTGAAAAAGCATTCCCGCTTTATGAACGCTCCCTGCCCGGTCTGCGGTAAACCGGGAAAGCGGGAACCCGATACTATGGACACGTTTGTCTGCAGCTCCTGGTATTTTCTCCGGTTCCCCGATCCCGGGAACCGGAACGAACCGTTCAGCCGGGAGAAAATAAACTCCCTTCTTCCGGTGGACCTTTACTGCGGCGGCAGAGAGCACGCGTGCATGCATCTTCTGTATGCACGGTTCATCACAAAGGTACTCAGAGACGCAGGATATATCGGCTTCGGAGAACCTTTCAAAAAACTCATTCACCAGGGGATGATTCTCGGATCCGACGGCAAGCGTATGTCCAAGTCCCGGGGAGCACTCTCGCCCGACAGCTATGTCCGTAAGTACGGTGCCGATACCCTCCGCGCTTACATGCTGTTCGCTTTCAATTATACGGAAGGAGGTAAGTGGTCTGAAAACGGTATACCCGGTGTCAAACGGTTTATATCCAGAGCCGACCTGTTCATCCGGAACCATTCCAGTGTAATCAGGGAGACCGAGCAGAAGCCAAAAGATCATGATTTGTACCATGATTACAATAAAACCGTGGATATTGTCACTGAAAACCTTGAACGGTTTTCCTTCAATACGGCGACGGCCAGGATGATGGAATTCATAAATATCCTTGAAAAGTACGGCCGGACGGATCATCCCAACCCAGTCCCGGCTTTTTTGGTCCGGAATTTAATAATAATGATGGCTCCCTTTGCCCCTCATCACGCCGAGGAATGGTGGAGTTTTTCCGGCAGTACAGACTCGGTGTTTGATCAGAAATGGCCCGGACCGGTTCCCGTTCCGAAACAGGTGAAGCCGGTTCGGATGGCCGTTACTGTGGACGGTAAGGTACGCGGGACAATCACCGTGCATCCGAACGCGGACAAGGCGGCAATATCCGCGGCCGCAAAGGGACACCCAAATGTTTCCCGGTTTCTAAAAGAAAAGTGTGTCTCTAAGGAGATCATTATTCCCGGAAGGATCGTTAATTTCGTATTAAAAACCGATTAATCCGCAGATTTGTGGCGCGTGTATACCGGCTGTAGAAAGCTTATACATTTTAAGTTTGCGGCGGGCCGAGTACTGTTTTATACTGTAAAGCATATAGGATAATTATATGAAACAGGGAATATTTCTAACGGTGCTGTTCATCTGTGCCTTTCTGACTTTTTTTACCGGATACGCAGACGCTCAGACGAATGGTGCTGTCAACTTCGCAGGCATCCCTTTTCCACCATACATCATGGGGGATCATGCCGGGAAAGCAGAGGGCGGAATCGCGGTAGAGGCCGCGAAAGAGCTGTTTAGTCGGTTGAATATGCGGACGGAAATCATCCTCCATCCGTGGAAACGGGTCTTGAAATCGGCTAAATCGGGATTAAGCGACGGGATTCTTCTGCTCATGAAGACCCGGGAGCGGGAAGAATATCTCGTCTACTCAATCCCCTATATAATCAGCAGGGAAATGTTCTATTTTAATACGAATATTCATCCGGATTTTTCCTGGAACACTTACAGCGATATTACCCCGTATACGGTGGGACTTGTACAGGGATATACGTACGGAGAGGAGTTTCTAAAAGCAGTAGAATCATACAGCTTGAGCGTTCAGTACGCTGACAGTACGGAGACAAACATAAAAAAGCTGGCCGCGAACAGGGTTGATCTGATAGTTGAGGAACAAATCGTAACCGGAACCTATCTGTCGGAGCATCCGGAAATAGGCAGCAGGATCAAGGCGGCTGAAAAGCCGGTAACCGTATACCCGTATCATATGGCCTTTACACGGAATTACAGGTTTCTTGAATTGATTCATTCCATTAATGATGTCCTGGACCAAATGATCAAAGATAAAACAATTGAATCGATTTTTCTAAAATACACCGGGGTTAAAAACCGGTGAAATCCATTTCCGGAAAGTACTTTCTGTTTACTATCCTACTAATATTCTTTCTGCTGATATTTGAAAGTTTTTTACAATACCTCCACGACTACCGGGAGAAGAAGAACCAGCTCCAGCGTACCGTTACTCAGATGCTTGATATTGTAACCGACTCAGCAGCTCAAGCAGCCTACAATCTTGATGACAAACTAGCGGAAAAAGTGACAGCCGGACTAATTGACCACCATTACATTGCCAGGGCATCCATAATAAACGATTTCGGCGATACCCTCGCGGAAAGTATCTCTCCGGAGGCGGGTATGCCGGATTTTTATCTAAAGGGTATTGAGATCAGTGAAGGCAATGTGATTTCAGTTCCCCTAAAAGAAGAAACCTCAGGTTTACACGTCGGCAAAATCATCCTGCATCTAAACGGAAGAGCCATAACCGCGGATTTATTACGTGCCTTATTATTCAGCATAAGCTATATACTTTTCTGGGATGTGATTCTGGTTACCATCCTTACCGTGTTTATCTATTACTGGCTTGTAAAACCCTTAACCGGAATAACAAAAAAACTTGTTCTCCTTGAGATTAAAAGTCCCTTTGAGCAGAAGATACAGATTCCCCGCCATCACAAGAATGACGAGATGGGTCATCTTGTTATAACGATTAATTCTATTCTCTCCGAATTATCGGCCCATATGGAACTTCAGGAACAGAATGAAGAAGAGATCCGGATGTCACTTATGGAAAAAGAAATACTGCTTAAAGAAATTCATCACCGGGTAAAAAACAATCTTCAGATTATAACCAGCCTGCTCAATCTGCAGGCAAACAGCATACAGGACACGCAAACACAGAATGTTATCAGAGAGAGTCAGAACAGGATTTCCGCCATGGCTCTGGTCCATGAGGAGCTATACAGTTCAGAAAACTTAAGTGAAATAAATTTCAGAATCTATATCCAGAAACTTGCATATAAATTGAAAGATATATATTCCCAATCACCACGCATCGAGTATCAGTTCAGTATCCCGGACATATACCTAAACATAAACACGACTATTATCTGCGGACTGATAATAAACGAACTGATTTCAAATTCATTCAAATACGCCTTCCCCAAGCACCGGAAAGGTACGATCCGGCTCTCCATGGATATTACGGATGATCACGCCGCAATACAGATCAGCGACAATGGGGTCGGTCTTCCCGATCAGACCGCGGGGCCGGCCCGAGAGAGTCTCGGTCTGCAGCTGGTATACGGCTTGGCAGAGCAGCTGGACGGAACACTTACGGTTAAATCTGACCACGGAGCCTCCTTTACAATAAATTTCCCTCTGCATTAATTTCAATGGACTATTAAGTATTTTTGAATTATTTTCTTCATAAGAAAAGATTTTATCAGTTGACATTTTTGTGCTAATGATATTTTAATTTGTAATATATACAGAATAAGAATATGAGGAACGCGAAAGTATCATTAATAATAACATTGACAATCCTTATTTCCGGATGCACCGTTTTTACACCTACAGGAATGGTAGGCGGAAAAGTCATTGAAACAACCACGGGAGAGGGTTTAGCCGGTGTTTCCGTTTCAGTCCGCGGAAACGGCAGGTACAGTACGGTAACCTCCGGCGACGGCGGTTTTCTGTTTGAAGTCCCGGCGGGTGATCAGGAACTGCTCTTTGCTTTGTCCGGATATACCATTGAACCAATACCGGTAACGGTAAGTGAAGGAGAAACGGTTTATATCCCGGAAGGACGCATCGCGGCAAACCCCGAAATAGAACCGGGAAAAATCCGTTTTGTATTAACCTGGGGGGAGGTTCCATACGACCTGGATTCCCATTTAATCACACCCAGAAACAGCCACATTTCGTTCGCGAACGACGCGCCGGAAGGCGCGGGAGCCTATTTAGACGTGGATGATACCGAAAGTTTCGGTCCGGAAACCATCACCATAGAGGATCAGTCAGAGGGGATTTACCGGTATTTTATCCATAATTACACAGGTACGCCGGACCTAACCGTCTCCCAGGCTGTAGTCAGAATCTACACCGATGCCGGACTGATAAAAACTTACAGTGTACCTGAAACCGGAGAAGGCAGGTTCTGGAACGTGGCCGTTTTAGAAGGAACTGAAATCACCGATATTGATGAAATTACCACGAAAGATCCCACGGGTACCGGCGAAGGAACCTGGAGTACAGCCAGACTACCCCGGAAATAACAAAACACCGCGGTTATTATACCTCTTTCCTGTCTATTTTCTTTTCGGTACGCAGGGTCCATACCACAATAACAGTAATAACCAGTACACCGCCGGCTATAGATTCGGGGGAGGGGATTTCCCGCACTGCCAGCGCTACCCACACAGGACTTAAGACCGGCTCTATTGTTTTAAGAATAGTTGACTCCACCGCCCGGATATAAACTAGCGCGTAATTGTAGAGAATAAACGGGAGAAACAGCTGGAAGACACCCAGGAAAACCGGTACGAGGACGGCACCGGCGGTAATTTCGTCCCGAATCATAAGGGGAGCCGAGACAGCGATGGTAAAAATGTTTCCAAGAATTAGGCTCCGGATGGAGGACCTTCTTCCTGAAGAACGCATAATTATTACCAGAAAAGAGAAAGCTAATCCGCTTAATAAGGCAAGAACATTACCGAATGTACCGGATCTTTCAATTTTTCCGCTCATACACAGGAACACACCGGCAAGCACAAAAAATATTGAGATCCAGTCGCGCAGAAATGTCTTTTCTTTTAAAAAAATGTATCCGGCAAGAGCCACCCACACAGGTGAAGTGTGCTGGAGTATCGTGGCATTTGCCGCTGTGGTTAACCTGACCGCGGCAAAAAACGTAAGGGTAGTTGCTCCGTAGGCTAATCCGCCTGCGGTTTCTTTCCAGGTAACTCCGAAAAAACGGGGGGCTTTTTTTTCAGCGGTGCGTGAAGGGTCATCCTGTTTCCACACATACAGATAAAACAGGAAAAAAATTGTCCCCGAAAGGCTGCGGAAAAAGGTTATGGTCATGGGATGCGTCTCGGGAAGGACCTTTACCGAAAGTGCCCCCATACTCCATAAACACGCGGAAAATATTACAAGAAGCCTGGCCCTGCCTTTTTTCCCGGTTACCTCGACAGCCATCCACCGTCCACAGCTATGGTGTACCCCAGGATGTAGTCACTCGCTTTCGAACAGAGAAAAACTGCCGCTCCTTTTAAATCCTCCGGAAGGCCCCATCTTCCCGCGGGTATCCGTCCGAGAAGTTCCCTGCTTCTAACGGGATCAGACCGGAGGGGAGCAGTGTTGTTGGTAGCCATATAACCCGGAGCAATAGCGTTAACATTTATGCCGTGTTGGGCCCATTCGTTCGCGCAGAGCCGGGTAATACCCATCACTCCGCTTTTGCTGGCAGTATACGAAGGAACCCGGATACCGCCCTGAAACGAAAGCATTGACGCAATATTCACAATCTTCCCGCCGGTTTTTTGCTTGATGAATTGCTTCGCCGCGGCCTGACTCATAAAAAAGACAGTTTTAAGGTTTATATTCATCACGTCATCCCAGTCTTTTTCCGTAAAGTCGATAGCATCTTCCCTGCGGATAATACCCGCATTGTTTATTAGTATATCGAGTTTACCGAACTTTTCTACAGCGGTATCGATTATCGTCTGAATTGGTTCCTGGGTCAGCAGGTCTGCTTTAATCTCAACGTATGTTCTTCCCAGTTCTTCAACCAGTTTCGCTGTTTCGGGAGAATCGACATAATCCACTCCGATTATGTCCGCCCCTGCTTCCGCCAATCCCAAACACATTCCCTGTCCGAGGCCGGTACTGCTTCCGGTTACAATTGCCGTTTTTCCTTCAAGATTAAACGCTTCTAGAATCATATCCAGCTCCTATTGAATATCGGACATGGATACTCC
Organism: uncultured Spirochaetales bacterium; assembly: GCA_964384485.1. Classification (GTDB taxonomy): domain Bacteria; phylum Spirochaetota; class Spirochaetia; order CAYLLE01; family CAYLLE01; genus CAYLLE01. Next base: position 17,408 of record CAYLLE010000034.1, read on the forward strand.
GTCCATATCGGTAAAGGTCTGATTTTCTCCGACCATTCCCCAGATAAACGTATAGTTCCTTGTTCCCACCCCGGAATGAATGGACCAGCTTGGAGAGAAAACAGCCTGTTCATTCCGGACAACGATGTGCCGGGTTTCCCCCGGCTCACCCATCAAATGAAAAACCACCCCGTCTTCGGCTATGTCGAAGTACAGATACACTTCCATCCGCCGGTCATGCAGGTGGGGCGGCATGGTATTCCAAATGTTATTCGGCTGGAGCAATGTCATCCCCATGCATAGCTGACAGCTTTCCAAGACCGCGGGATGGATAAACTGATAAATTGTCCGGGTATTCAGCTCCTCCTGACTTCCCAGATGGACTTGTTTCGCGTCTTTTAGCGTGACTATTTTTACGGGGTATGATTTGTGAGCCGGCCCTGAGTTTAGATAAAACTTTGCAGGCTGTTCCTGATTGTCACTGGAAAAAGAAACCGATCCAACCCCGGATCCGATATAAAGTCCGTCCCGGCTGTCCAGCGCATATGATTTTCCGTCAATCTCGACTTTTCCGGGTCCTCCAATATTGATGATGCCGGCCTCCCTGCGCTCAAAAAAAGAATCAGCACCGATCTGCTTTCCATCATTCAGCTGTATCGAATTTGATTCGGGACATATACCGCCGACAATTATCCTGTCTATGTGGCTATATACTAATTTCTTGTTTCCGGGGGAGAATAATTGGGGGACCAAAAACTCATTTCGTAATTTTGTTGTATCAAATCCTTTCGCGTGCTCCGGATGCACAGCATGTCTGATTTCCATGGTAACTCCTTGTTATTTTTATTTCATTAATATCGAAGGCAGCCATAACGTGAGCTGCGGGATATATGTTATTAGTATTAGGGTGACAATATTCGCCATAAGAAAAGGAAGCGCACCTTTGAAAATGGCACCGATCTCCAGCTTCGAGATTGCCGACGCCACATTAAGACACATGCCAACCGGCGGCGTAACTAACCCGACAGCAAGTCCGGAAATAAGGATCACCCCGAACTGTACCGGATCAATACCAAGATTGACAGCAGCAGGCAGAAATACCGGGGTTAATAAAAGAATAGCCGGACTGACATCGATGAAGGTTCCCGCTGCCAGAATAATCAAATTAATTAAAAGAAGGATCACGAAAGGGGGCAGATTAAGAGCCGCCACGGCCATGGCGACGGTTTGAGGTACCCGTTCAATAGCCAATATCCAGATATATAGTTTTGACAGCGCGATAATGATCATGACCGCGGCGCTGGTAAGAATCGCCTGCCGGAGCAGGGGAGGTATCTGTTTCAGCTTCATGCTCCGGAAGACGAAAAAGCCGATGATAAAGGCGTAAAAAACACCAATGCTGGCTGATTCAGTAGCGGTAGCTATACCCAGAACAACAGATCCGATAACAAAAACAGGCATAATAATCGCAAGCAATGCCCGTTTAACCCGGTCAAATTTTTCTTTAGCAGTCAGTCTAATTTCTTCCGTCGGATATTTCCTTTTAACCGAAATAACAAAGGTGATGACCAGCATCAAAAGTCCTATCATAATCCCCGGGATAGCACTCCCTAAAAATAGCCTTCCCACGGACTCCTCCGCCACCAGGGCATAGACAACCATAGGCACACTGGGCGGAATGATCATTCCCATTGTAGAAGAGGCCACGGTAATGCCGCTCGCAAACCGCGAGGTGTACCCCTTACGCTTCATTTCAGGAATCAGAACCGCTCCCACCGATGCGGTATCGGATACCGACGAACCCGAGATACCGCCGAATATCATGCTTGCTAAAACATTGACCAGCCCGAGACCGCCCCGCATACGCCCTACAAAAAGGAGAGAAAAATCGATAAGCCGGGTGGTGATGCCTCCGGCGTTCATCAGCAGCCCCATCAGAATGAAAAGCGGCAGGGCAACCATGGCGTACGATTCCATCCCCGCGAACAGCCTCTGGGGAAGAATCGGAAGAAGCTCAGGATGGATCAGCGCAAAATAGAGGAATCCTGAGATCCCGAGAGAATACGCAATGGGAACGCCAATAACAAGCAGGACAACGAGACTGACCAGAAGTAAAATCATACAGTTTCTCCCTCCCGGGAATGATGAACGCCGTGGGATATTATTTTGTATATATCAAACAGGCAGTAAAGAACGGCTAAAATAGTCCCGATGGGAACACTGATCTGTACCGCCCACATTGGCAGTCTTATAACCGGTGACTCAGAGGCTCCGACCTTCATAATCCAGGCAAAGCTCAGCCAGGCAATGACGATATTGATAAAGGCGATAAGCAGCAGTCCAAAAACTTCGGTAATAATTCTCGGAAGCACGGACATCTTCTCCAGAAAATATGAAATTTTGATATGCTCCCGTCTGCTTATCGCTGTCGCGGCCCCCACTGCTGTTGTGTAAATGAACAGATATTCAATCAGTTCATTTCCCCCGGTAATACTGGAATTGAAAACATACCTAAGTATGACCAGAAGAATGGTAAGAGATAGAATAGCAAAGAAAAAAACCGTTATGATTGATTCCAGTACCTGGGTTATTTTTTTTTCTATTCTGTCCTCAGGACCTTCAGGTTTATCCATTTAGCCAGTTCCTCTTATTTAAATTGTACGGATCCGGAGAACTTTCCGGATCCATACTGAATTGAACGATAACTTATTACTCAACTTATTCTTCAGACGCGATTTCTAATACCGTATTTATTTCTTCCCATGTGAAGAAGTTGTCATCCACATAACCCTGCCATACAGGCCGTACAGCTTCCACGAACGAAGCCCGTTCCGCAGGTCCGATGGTATTAACTTTTAGGTGTTCATTAAGTATCAGAAAATAATCTTTCTCCGACGCCAGCCAAATTTCATTTGAGAATTTGATTGCCGATTCAGCGATGGAATCAAAAATCGCCCTTAGATCGGCCGGAAGTGAATCGTACCAATCAGGATTTACGTAGAAAGGATCAGGATGAACCTGCCAGTTAACAACGGAGAGGTATTCCTGGGGTTCGTAAAACTTCATATCCACGGTATTTGAAAACGGATTTTCCTGACCGTCCACGACTCCGGTCTTAAGGGCCATGTAAGTTTCAGTATAGGCTACCTGCTGGGGATTTGCTCCAATAGCCTTGAAAGTTTTAATAGTCATGTCGATGGGAGGGGTTCTCATCTTAAGACCCTTTATGTCATCAACTGTTTCAATAGGACGTACCTTATTCGTTATATTTCTGAAGCCCCCCGCAACCCCGGTAGCCGGAATGTAAAGACCGTTTTCTAAAGCAGCCTCATTTACCGATTTTCCAAAGTCGCTGTACATAACCCGCAAGACTTGATCGGTGTTTTCGAACATGAACGGCAGCGTGTAGATGAGGAATTTTTTACTTGCCCGTTCAAAAAGTCCGCCTCTGCTTCCCTGGACAGTACCGAGTTTGACCATATCCAGTACTTCAGCTTCTTTTCCCAGTACTCCATCGAAATACAGTTCGACCTTGATTCTGCCGTTAGATGCTTTTTCTAGCTGTTCTTTGAAGAACTCCATTGATTTACTCCGGGGATGGGTCGATGACTGGGTATGTGCATACTTAAATACATAAACCTCCTGTTCACCGTCCTCGGCATCTTTCTCTTTTGAACCCTCAGCGTAGACCAGAGAAAAAGCAAAGAGAACCATTAGAAGAACCAATACTATTTTTTTCATACAACCTCCTTGATAGTTTCTTATTTGAAACCTGTGTTTCAAATGATGACTTCATTTTAACCCCCGTTATTAGTGCTGTCAACAGTTTTTTTTAAAAATGTTATTATTATATACAGGGGTTTAATTCAGGGATCCCATCCGGCGGCTTAACTTACCTGCCGCGTGAAGCACCTTTTCCGCCATTTCGGGTATACGTTCTTCGGTGAACGTCATTGTTGTGGCGGTAAGACCGATTGCTCCGATTACCTTATCTTCCTTACCCCAGACAGGAGCAGCAATACACCGCACATCATCGTAATATTCTCGGTCATCCAAAGCATAGCCTCGCTCCCGGATACGAATCACTTCATGCTCCAGGTCTTCAATACTTGAAAGGGTATTTTCCGTGCGTTTTATCAAAGATTCACCTTTGAGAAATGTTTTTAGAGGCTCCTTTATTCCGTATGACAGGAACACTTTTCCATGGGCTGAGCAATAAATGGGGATAAGCGTACCGACCGGGGAGGACATCTTTATGTGTTTTGTGCTGTCACACACTTCGACGATCATACTCCGTTTCCCGGAGAGTACGGCAAGGTGGGTTGTTTCTTCTGTAGCTTCCATAAGTTCCCGGAGAAAGGGTTCGGCCTGTTTGCGGATTGTTCTTCTGGACAGGGTGGTCATGCCGTAATGGATCATTTTATACCCCAAGGAGTAATGTTCATCATTTTTTTCTAGAAGTCCTTCTTTTTCCAGGGTAAAAAGGATGCGGAAGAGGGAGGTTTTCGGTATATCGAGATAATTCTGCAGTTCGGGAAATGTCATCCCGTCGGGATGTTCGGATATTGCGTCAAGGGTAGCCAGGGTTCTCGACAAGATAGGTATGGTATAATCGGTTGTTTTCACAAAACATCTCCCGCCGTTTACCGGTCCGTATTTTTTGTTTACAATAAATTAAAGGAAAAAATATCAAGCTGTCAAGGAGTTTCTCATTTAAAACTCTAGTTTAATATAAGAAACTCCTTGCTACGTGGAAGAAATTATCGTATATTCATGACATGGTTACTAAGGTTAATGATCGGAGATTAACGGCGGGGATTTTTGCCGTTTTAATCGTCCTAATTCCAATTTTATTATACGCCCAAGGCGCAAAATCTGATAAGGGGGAAGAGATGGAACTTCTCGGAATGAAAGTCCACAGCAGAGATGAAAAACTAACATTCCCGATTGAACTCGAAGACAAAGAATGGAGCAGCCGTCTGTCGGAGGATCAGTGTTTTATCCTGCGGGATAAAGGAACCGAACGGGCCTTCACCGGAAAACTTTATAACGAAACCCGGGAGGGGACCTACTATTCAGCAGCCACCGGACAGCCGCTGTTTAAATCAGGAACAAAATTTAAATCCGGAACCGGATGGCCGAGCTTCTTTGAGCCTGTCTCACGGGACGCGGTAGTTCTTATCGAAGATAACAGTCACGGGATGAGCCGGATTGAGGTAGTTGACTCGTCGAGCGGATCACACCTGGGTCACGTGTTTAAAGACGGTCCTGAACCCACCGGACTCAGATTCTGTATCAATTCAGCCTCTTTAGTTTTCGTGCCGGAAGGTGAGGAACCGCCCGAACTTGTAAAAAACTATCTGGAAAAGTACGGCGGCTAATTTCCGTCTCCGGGAGGATCACCGAAATCCGGCACCTCAAGCTTTTCCCCGTCCGCAAGAGCCGACTGATGCGCTACAAGACCGGGAACTAGATAACGGGCCGCGTGCCACACATTGTTCGGAGGCATTGTCTTTTCATGGCAGCTCCGGATAAAGTCGTCCACAAGAAACTGATGAGACCCTTGATGCCCGTTGGGCATTCCTTTGTACTCAGCAGGAAGTCTTCCGACATCGTGAATCTTGGATACACCTAAATGGGTTCCGTCATCCCCGGTGACTGATTTCATAGCGTCATCTTCCGGAATAAAAGGAACTCCGGCCGGATCCAAAAGATCACTCAGCCGCTCCCTATCATCACTGTTCTTTGTCAGCCAGACCTGAGCTTTTCTGGTATCTCCGGGAAATCCGGTCTGCTCCTCATAACTTGCTTCGGTACCGTAAATACTCACACCGTTTGTACCCGGATGTCCGACCCGGCGAAACTCATTCACCCTGAACATACTTCCGTCGGACATTCTGAAAAGTGCAGTCTCGTTACTGAAGGAGTTTTTCCAGATGTTTTGATCCCTTCTGAACAGACCGTCGGGATGACGGTCCTCCCAT
>CAYLLE010000034.1:23470-27876 GCA_964384485.1 uncultured Spirochaetales bacterium
ATAGACCGTTCCGCCTGTTACCGGAAAGGTTTTTATCCCATTCTCTTCGGCAACAGCAACCTCATTTCCGGAGCCCGTTTTTACCGTGACCTCCCCTCCGGACAAGCCCATTATCCGGCATATCCCGTTTTTCTTTGGCATTATCTCCGCCTGGGCAAGGCGGGATGATTTCCACTTAAAATTTACTTCGTATCCGCCCCGGGCTTTCATTCCGGTGACTCTTCCCTCTTTCCATAAAGGCGGGAGGGCGGGAAGGAAATGGAGAACTCCATGGTAACTCTGGAAAAGCATTTCCAGAACTCCCGCTGCTCCCCCCAGATTTCCGTCGAACTGATAGATTCTCGGCGGATGGAGATCCAGAAGCGAATCGGTAGCAAAGTCGGCAATCAGCGCACGCAGATGGTCCCATGCCCGTACGCCGTCACCTATTCTGGCAAAACAGCAGGCCGTCCATGCCCGGCTCCAGCCGGTATGACCTCCCCCTGTGTTGAGCCGGTTTTCCAGAGATTTGACAGCCGCGTCAAACAATTCAGGGGTGCCGTCGGGAGTAAAAAGATCACCCGGATAGAGACCGTAGAGATGGGAAATATGCCGATGACCGGGTTCTGCTTCCTCAAAATCTTCGTTCCACTCAAGCAGTGCGCCGTTCTTGCCTATTTTAAGCTCCGGAAGATTGTTTCTGATTGACCGCCATCTGTTTCGGGATTCGGAATCGGTGTCCAGTATTTCCGAGGCCTGTATCGCATGATCCAAAAGATCCGAAGCGAGCTGAACATCCATGGCGGAAGACACGCAGATTGAAACCGGCAGGTCTCCACTGCCTATAAACCGGTTTTCCGGAGACTGCGAAGGGGCGATCTGAAAAACCCCATTATCATCCTTAACCAGGTAATCCTCGTAGAATAAGGCGGCCAGTTTAAAAAATGGATACGCCGTATCCTTTAGAAAATCATCATCTAAGGTGTATTCGTAGTGAAGCCAATAATGCTGGGCAAGCCATGGCGCGGCTCCTATCCAGACAGCCCAGCCGTACGATTCCGGGGTAGCCCTTCCCCACGGGTCTGTCTGAATAGGGAGGAACAGCCCTCTGCAGCCGTAAAGTTTTCCGGCTGCTTCTTGGCCGTGGGAAAGAAACCGGGAATAAAGATGAAACAGCTTTGTATGGAAGCCGCTTAAGTTGCCCGGTTCAGCAAGCCAGTGAGCCATCTGCAGATTGATGTCGTTGTGGTAATCACAGTTCCACGGAGGATCAAGTTCCTCGTTCCAGAGTCCCTGCAGGTTCGGAGGCATGGTCCCGATTCCCGAGGAACAGCAGAAAAGGTACCGGCCGTAATTATGGTACAAAACCGGCAGCCCGGGATCAGCCTCACCCCCCCGGTAGTCTTTTAAGCGAACATCCGTGGGTTTCTCTACAGGCGGGATATCCGCGGTGAAAGTCATTGTGTTGTAGTATTTGCGGTACCCGGAAGCATGGGCGGCCTTGAGCGTTTCCCAGTCGTTTATGGAAAATTGATACGGTTTCTGCTTTTCTTTATCAGCTAAATCTCCGGTATCGACGGTGATGTCCAGTATTAAGACCGCTTCCCCGGCACCGGTGATTTGGACTGTGTTGGGTTCTTTAAATGAGGCTGACCCGTCTTTGGTAAAAACTTTCAGGATTACAGAAAACTCGATCCCCTCTTTAAAAACGCCCCGCATCGTCAAACCCGATTCCGCCGGTTTATATGTAATACGGCAGTCCGGATCGCTTATCCGGTCTAAAATGAACGTCCCGGAAATGCTTCCCTTGCCGGAGAAGATCTTCAGAAAAAAAAGATCATCCCGGAAATGGGTAAAAGCCTCGAAACGGATATCTTTATCAAACGATTTATAGGATGACGAGTATACCGCGGTATCAAGATTAAGCTCCCGCTTATACCCGCTGACCATCTTTTCCGGCAGTTCCGGAATAAAGTAGAGATCACCTGCCGGCACAAAAGAATCGACCCTTCTTAAGGTGCCGCTTTTCCCTCCCCCGCCGCCGAAGGCTTTATTTGCCAGTTCCGTGGCCCCTTTATAATCACCCCGGAACAATAGTTCCCGGACTTCCGGAAGATAGCCGGCCGTGTTTTCCACGTCACGTTCTCTAAAAAGCCCGCGCCACAGCCGTTCATGGTTCAGGGCAAACCGTTCTTTTGCCGGTTCACCGCACATCATTACGCCGATCCGCCCGTTTCCCAAGGGGAGACCTTCCTTCCAGGATTCAGCAGGTTTCCGGTACCATAGTTTCCTTTGCATCACACTATACTATATATACTTGGTCTCCTCCGCAAGTCATCTGTATATTGGTATTATGACTGAATACACAAATTCCCTGATCCATGAAACAAGCCCCTACCTTCTTCAGCATGCTCATAATCCGGTCAACTGGTTTTCATGGAACGGGGAGGCACTGGAAAAAGCTCGTAAAGAAGATAAGCCATTAATCGTAAGCATAGGATATTCGGCCTGTCACTGGTGCCACGTTATGGAGTCGGAAACCTTTATGGATCCTGATGCTGCTGAACTTATGAACAGCCGGTTTGTATGCATCAAAGTGGATAGAGAGGAGCGGCCGGATATAGATTACCGGTACATGGAAGCGGTACAACTTCTTACAGGCAGGGGAGGATGGCCCCTTAATGTCTTCGCCCTGCCGGACGGCCGTCCATTCTTCGGAGGCACCTATTTTCCGAACGGGCAATGGAAATCGATTCTAACAAAGGTAGGCGAACTGTTTAGGACGGACAGAAATAAGCTCATTTCGCAGGCCGAACTAATAGAATCCAATATGAATCAGAATATACCGGCCCTTGATTTAGACCCCGAAGAAACAATAACGCAAAAACCTCTGGAAATCTCTGTCAGAACAATGGCGCGGAGTTTTGATTTAGAGAATGGCGGCTTCACGGGCGCTCCAAAATTTCCCATGCCCGGGCTGTGGAGATTCCTTCTCAGGTATGCTTATCATTTTCAAGATGATGAAATCAAAAACCATGTGCTATTCACGGTTCACAAGATGCTTGCCGGCGGTATCTTTGATCACACCGGGGGCGGTTTCGCCAGGTATTCGGTAGATCCGGCCTGGAAAGTACCCCACTTCGAAAAGATGCTCTATGATAATGCCCAGCTCCTTACCCTGACGGCTGAGGCGTACAAAATATCCGGTTACAGCAGATTTCTTCAGGGGATCAGGAAAACCGTGGAATTTATGAAAACTGAATTGCAGGATCATGATGGGGGATTTTATTCTTCCATAGACGCGGACAGCTCAGGGCGGGAGGGCCGTTTTTATACCTGGACATTCAATGAATTGGAACGACTGCTCGGATCACATCCAGGAAAAGAAGCTTTTTACCTGACCTTCGGTATCCGGGAGGAGGGGAATTGGGAAGATGGTCTTAATATAATCTTCCGTTCCCAATCAATTAAAGAAACTTCCGACTCCCTGCGAATTCCTGAAAGCAAAGTTGAAGAATACCTTAATTCGGTTTTCGATCTAATACGGCAAGAGCGGGAGACGCGGGAAAAACCCGGACTAGACACAAAAATAATCGCAGCCTGGAACGGTCTGACCCTTTCCGGCTTATGCGCCGCGTATACCGCCGTTGAGGACCGCCGGATCCTCGATACGGCAGGAGAATGCGCCGGCTTCATCAAAACCCGGATGATCAAGCAGGGCCGTCTGCGCCGCGCCTTCACCCAGGGCAGGCTGAGCTCTGAAGTGTTCTTAGATGACTGCGCATTCTGCATTAAGGGAATGCTGGACCTCTATGGGGTAACCGGAGAGGAGGACTGGTTTCATCTTGCTTATTCACTAACGGAACAGGCAATGGAAGAATTTAAAGTGAATGACCGGGTACTGTTCAATTTCTCTCCAAGTTCATCGGATGATACATGGGATTACCAGGAAGTACAGGATAATGTTATTCCCTCATCGAACAGTGTTATGGCGGAAAATTTATTTCTCCTGTCCCGGCTTTCCGGGAATCAGGCAATGGAAACAAGAGCCCGGTCAATGATCCGGCAGATGTACACCACCCTCTTAAAATATCCCCAATTTCATTATGGGTGGGGCTCCGCCGCTCTAAACATCCTTTTTCCTTTTTTTGAAACCGCGGTTACCGGACCCGAAGCCGAACAAACCGCATTTGAGTTCCGCAGGAAGTACCTTCCCGGGACAGTGATCGTTTTTGCCAAAAATAAAAGCAGTGTCCCCATTTTAAAAAGCAGGACATCTCCGGATCAGACTCGTATCTTTATCTGCCGGGATAAGACATGCTTTGCGCCTACAGACAGAGAAGAAGCGTTCCGTCTTTTAACCGGCACAGAGTCAGCAAATCCCGGTCAACTCCTTCTGTGATTGAGAATAGGCAATAATTTCATAT
>CAYLLE010000035.1:0-27748 GCA_964384485.1 uncultured Spirochaetales bacterium
ATTTCCGGTGATCCCGATTTATGTAATTGCTTGTAATAAAACAATTTATAAATTTCAATGCGAATGTGATCACCGGAAATTGCTGGACCCGGGCGAACCGGGAGGAGACGGAACCGGTTCAGGGATAGTTCCCGGCGGTCCATTCTGATTGGTCTGCTCTACGCGGTAATTCCCGGTTAATATCCGGTGCGATTTATTAATATAAATTTAAATCGGGTTGACCGGGAATTGCTGTGCTTGACGGTACTCACTTTCCGGGAGTATGCTAATTTTATGAAACATATACTACTCTACACACCGATTACATTCATCCTTCTCATTGCCGGATGCTCCACCACCAAAACCGATATTCCGGAAGCAAAAAACGTACTGATCCCTCAATTTGTCGATGTATCGGAAAAGAGCGGAATACAGGACGAGAATTTCACGGAGAATCCGGAAAATCCCATACCCATGAACAATCACGCCCGTCTCCGGGTTGCCGATATCAACGGAGATAATTACTCCGATCTCATCATGCATAACCTTTGGCCCAATCTTAGAAAGGGAGTTCCCCTGGAGACTCTCGTTTTTCTGGCCCGGGGCGATAAAACCTTCGTGAATTTTTCGGAAGAATCGGGATTAAAGAACATACAGGCGGCTTTCATGATCTTCGCGGATTTTGATAACGACGGCGATCAGGACGCCTTTGCCGGACTGGATTATCCCGTTCCCGGTCATCCCAACAATATGATCCTGCTGAATGACGGTACCGGAAGGTTCACCCCTCTCCCCGATTCAGGAGTTGAACTTGAAGAAAACCTCCGGACCGCGGTAGCAATTGCCGCCGATTTTGACTCCGACGGCATCTTGGACCTTTTTGTGGGAAACGGAAGCACCCTCATGGCCGCTGAAGATTTTATCTATAAGGGAAACGGAGACGGCACCTTTACCCTTATGCCGGATGCTCTTCAGGAAACGAGACTACACCCCACCAACGGCGCTATAGCCTTCGATTACGATCTGGATTCGGATCTGGATATATTCGTCTCCACCTACGGAGTAAGTAAATCCCAGGGGCATAATCAGCTCTGGGAGAATATGGGCGACATGACCTTCGAGAACGCGGCGTATCGGACCGGCGTATCCGCGCTGGATACCGGAAATTACTACCTGGAAGAACTCGGGTTCATGGAAGGAACCCAGCCCCGGATAGAACCGAACCGCGGGATCGGCTCAAACGGGTTCGGTGTGGACGCCGCGGATTTTAACAGGGACGGTTTTTGGGACATTTTCCTCGCAACAATCTCGCACCCCAGTCCCTATGACAGCAGGCGGAAATGGAGCGACCCGTCTCAGCTCCTCATCAATTTAGGACCGGAAGAGAATTACCGGTTCGAAAATCAGTACCTCCAGCGGGGACTGCCCTTCAACGAGGGTGACCTGGATGCCGCGGTCGTCGACGTCAACAACGACGGCTGGATGGATATCGCGGTCAGCCGGGAGAGCAAATACGGAAGCAAGTACAAAGAGGAACGGCACCAGGGGTGGTTCGGACTTTTCCTGGGACAGCCTGACGGCACCTTCCTAAGCGCGGGGATGGAAAGCGGACTTAATCCCGGAGATCCCTGGAATCGGTTGAAACTGGCGGGGAATCAGTCATGGATCGATATCGACCACGACGGCGACCTTGACCTGCTTGTAGGCGGCGGGGGCGGTGGAAAGGGAAGACCGAATTTTCTCTTTGAAAATGTAACCGAGAGCGGAAACGGCTGGGTCTGCATCAGCGTTTCCGGTGACGGTAAAACCGTAAACCGGGACGCTATCGGTACGGTCATCATCATTCAGACCGAGGAGGGTCCGGTCATGCGCCAGGTTGTCTCGTCCAGAGGAACCTACTCCTCATCGGACATGAGGATACTGCATTTCGGTCTGGGAGACCTACCGGAAGAAGGGCTTGATATGGAAGTAAGATGGCCGAACGGAAAGGTCCAGCTGATCCGCCTGACACCGGCACACCTTAACCGGTACAATCGGCTCGAATTCGGAGGCGGTTTGGAGCCGCTCCCGGAATAATACGGGAGTCTATGTCACTGAAAGGATGAGTGTTCCTTCCCGGGGCGGCCGCGCCGGGGAGAGGATAACGCGGAAAAGCCTCTCTCCCCAGATCCGTTCCAGCGCCGACCCCCGGAGCGGTATTTCCTCAATCCCGATTTCTACCGGCATGCCGGATATCCGGCATAATGCCCTGCCGATACGGATTTCTCCTTCTCCTCCAATTTCCGGTTCCCTCGGCAGGATAAGAAACCACTTAATTGCTCCACATCGTTATGGCTATGGGAATCCCCGTTTCCGCCCCCCTTCGCGGCGAGAAACAGTCCCCCCTTCCGGGGTCTCCCGGGAGATCATCACCTGCCCGTCGGGATACCATGCATGGACCGGGAGCCCGCGGTTCGTCCGTTCTTGTTCCATTGCCGGAGAAGAAAAAAGTTCACCCAGGCCGCGCATAAGAGAAGTTCCGAATTTGCAGCGGTAGCTGCCGGGTTCTGAGAGCGCCGCCATTTTTCCGGCCAGGGACACCAGACGGCTGCTTCCCGTTCTTTTTCCGAACCGGTAGAGCAGACCCGGGGGCGGCAGCACTTTCGGTGATGCGTCGGCAGAATTCACGAACCAGTTGCCGCCGATCTGCATATCGAAAATAAACTCACCCATCCGCTTTAATCCGGGAAAGGAAAACAAGTTGTAATCTTCAAGACCGGCCATGGACAAATACTCAATGCATTCGAAAAGCGACGCCCCCGACCGCGCCCAATATTCGGGCCCCTCATCACACGATCCGTCTTCGGGATAACTTTCTACAAACAAATCCAGGCTCCGCATCACCTTCTTACTACATTTCCGCCGGTTCACATCATCCTGCTCCGGAAAAAAAAGGCAGAGCAGAATATTAGAATTGCACCAGGGATTCCAGTTGGTACCGGATGATTCTATGGAATGGATTAGTTCCGTAATGTTTGGTTTAAATAGCGGTTTCATACAGCAAATCCCGGTCAACTCCTTCTGTGATTGAGAAGCGGCCATAATTTCATATAATATAAATTTTTATGCGAATGTGATCACCGGAAATTGCTGGGTTTCATATGATCTCCTTGATATTGTGCGGAAAATTGTATACCCTTATACAGTGCCTGTTCATATATCAATTTCACAATTTATATCAGATTATCTCTGGATTCTATTTGTTATTCTTTTAGGAATCAACTTGTTTCAGCGGAAATTCGGGGAGGGAGGTCACCAGAAACGGCTCTCTTCGCTGATCATCGCGGCATCATTGATTCTGATATACGGCGCCGCCCAGCTTATCGTCGTAAGGCGGCTGAATGATCTTCTGCTCATACCGGTGGTGCTCGCGGCGGCAGCCATTCTGTACCGGTTCCGTAATTCGGTATTTCCCTACCGTAAAGGATGCCCCGGATGCGGCGGAAAGGCCGGCATCAAGGGCACCTTCTTCAGGGATTCAAACCTCTGCGATGTATGCAGCAGAGAAGTGGAAGAATAGCTTTTCGGTTCACATATTATCAATAATTCTGTTTCCGAACTCACTGGTAGAGACTTTCTCCGCGCCGTCCATAAGCCGGGCGAAATCATATGTCACGGCCTTTGCCTTTATTGCCCCGGTAATTCCTTTATCAATCAGGGCTGACGCTTCGGTCCATCCCATGTATTCCAGCATCATCATTCCGGAAAGGATCAGCGAACTGGGATTCACCATGTCTTTGCCGGCATACTTCGGGGCCGTGCCATGGGTCGCTTCGAAAATCGCTATCCCGGTATCGTAATTGATGTTCGCGCCGGGTGCTATCCCAATACCTCCCACCTGAGCCGCCAAGGCGTCGGAAACATAATCACCGTTCAGATTCATCGTGGCGATAATATCAAATTCATTCGGACGGGTAAGGATCTGCTGGAGAAAGGCGTCGGCAATGACGTCTTTAATCAGAACCTTCCCCGGAGGAACATCACCTCCGCATTCATCCCAGGTAACAACCCGGTCTCCAAACTCCTCCTTGGCCAGGTCGTATCCCCACTGCCGGAATGCTCCTTCGGTGAACTTCATGATATTACCCTTATGAACCAGGGTAACACTCCTCCGTCCTTTTTCCAGGGCGTACCGGACAGCCGCCCGGACCAATCTGCGGGTGCCGAAAACGGATATCGGTTTAATACCGATCCCTGAATCTTCCCGTATGTTCCATCCCATCTCCTGCTTCAGAAATTCAATTATTTTCAGCGCTTCCGGACTGCCCGAAGCAGCCTCATATCCGGCGTACACATCCTCGGTATTCTCCCTGAATACCACCATATCGATCTGCTCAGGACGTTTTACCGGAGTAGGTATTCCGGGAAAATGGCGGACCGGACGCTGACAGACAAAGAGATCCAGCCGCTGCCGGAGGGCCACATTCAGACTCCTGAATCCTCCCCCCACCGGAGTAGTAAGAGGACCTTTAATCCCCACCAGGTGCCTGCGGAACTCATCGATTGTCCGTTCCGGAAGCCATTCCCCGGATTCATCGAAAGATTTCTCTCCCGCGTCCACGGGCATCCAGCGGATCTTTTTTTTCCCCTGATACGCCTTTTCTACAGCCGCGTCCAGGACCCGGACCGCCGCGGCCCAGATATCGGGACCGATCCCGTCCCCTTCGATGTATGGTATCTCCGGATTATCAGGAACGCGCAAGGTTGTGTCTTTAGTTATAAGCTGTGCCAATGTAAACTCCCGTCGTATTGTTTTATCGGGTGCAATTATACCCATTACGGTCTCCGGTGCCAATTACCGGGTACAGTTGAAAACTCCCCAATTCCCGGTGATGCCGATTAAAACAATTTATAAATTTAAATGCGAATATGATCACCGGTTATTGCCGTTCCCTCAAGGGCCTGGTAGTTTTTCCAAAAGCCTTGTAGTATATTGCATACATGCGTAGAAAACTTTTCCGGATGATAATCCCCGCGTTTTCATCATTCAATATCTATACCGACATCGCGAAAGTGACCACCGCCCTCGGTCCGGTATGTGTGGCCACTTCAGCTGCTAAGGTCGCAGATTGGGACGTTGAGGTGATCGACGAAAATAACTGCCGGAACAGACTCTGTCCCAAGGACAAACAGGGACGGCCGGACCATGTAAAACTGCAGAAAGAACGGCCCGCCGACATTGTAGGTTTCTACGGTTCATTGACCTCGACCATCCCCCGTCTGTATGAGCTTGCCGAGCTCTACAGTTCCTGGGGGGTAGTTACCATAGCCGGAGGAAAGCACATCGAAAACATGACCGATGAAGCGATTGAGAACGGGGTGGATATCATCGTCTACGGTGAGGGGGAATACACGATAAGAGAAATTCTCGCCGCCGACGATGGAGGAAGTATAGAAGATATCAAGGGAATCACCTGCCGGAAAAACGGTAAAACCGTCACCACCGAACCCCGGGAACTCATTAATGATTTCACCGTCCTGCCCTTTCCCGATTTTAACCTGGTGCGGTATGCCAAGATAAAAATATACCCGATCAACAGGAGCCGGGGATGCAATATGAACTGTGAATTCTGCGCGGTTAAAGATCCTACCCGGTGTGATACTCCGGAGCATATGCTTGCTCAGATCAAACATTTAGTGGAAACACGGAAAGCAAAGAAATTTTTCGAAGTCAGTGATCATTTCGCGTCGGACCGGGACGCGGCGGTACAATTCTGCAATCTTGTTTCTGATTATCAGTGTTCCATCGGAAAGCGGCTCGGATTTAACATTCAAACCCGGATTACTGATGCCAAATATCCTGAGCTTTTAGACGCCATGAAGCGTGCCGGAATCTACAACGTGTGCATCGGCTTTGAATCACCCATAGACGAAGAACTGAAGGCAATGCGGAAAGGATACACCTCGAAGGATATGCTTCAATGGACCAAAGAATTCCATAAACGGCGTTTCTACGTTCACGGTATGTTCATATTCGGTTATCCCAAGAAAAAGAATCAGTCTCATGGTCCCAGTCTTCCGCTCAAAGAACAGATAAAACGGTTCCGCCGGTTTATAAGGAAGGGGAAGATTGATACCGCTCAGGTTCTCTTGACCGTGCCGTTCCCGGGCACAGACCTCTACGAGCGGCTGAAAAAAGAAGACAGGCTTTTCCCGCTGGAAAATATCGGCTGGGAATTCTACGACGGGCAATTCCCCCTCTTTATCCCGGATGACGGGGTCACACCGGAAGAACTTCAGAAAGCAATGCATTCAATCATGAGCCGGTTTTATTCGGTCTACTCCTTCCTGAACATTTTTCCGCCGATCCTGCTTCATTTTCCCCTCATTGTAATACCGGCCGCTTTTACCCTGCTTACTTTGAAGGTAACCTACCTTAAAAACGCCTTCCTGTTATGGAAAAAGCGGTACTTCCGGAACCCCCTCCTCAGAGTCGGAGGATATATAACACTACGGAACTGGGTCAGACAGTTCCGTAAATCACACTTTACCGAAGGCTTAAAAGGAATGAGGGAAAAAATGAAGCGGAGAAAAACGGGCAGACAACCGGTGTGATTTTGTGATTTTTTCCAAAACCCTTGAAATCATCCTCATAAAAACCTTATAGTGAACTATAGGTACCCATGAATTATGAGCCGATTTTTACATATCTTTTCAGCATGTTTCATTGTAGCATTCCTCCTGATCATCGCTTCCTGCGGAACCCCGGCAGCAAATCTATATACCACCGGTGACGACGACCGGGACGAAGAAATCGGTGAGCTCCTGATTCTTCTCGAGCGGCGGGACCTAAAACCGGAAATCAGATTTCCGCTTGTGGAAGAAATATCTCGGTTCCTAAACTCTGCCGGAGAACTCGAAAAAGAAAACCTGTTTCTAACCTCTTTTATAAAGGAGTATCCCGACGATCCCTATTGCGGATACTACCTGTACCTAGTAGCTGAAAACTACCGGAAAAGAAAAGCCGCGTCTTTTGCCCGCATTTACTACTCCCGGATTTTACATAATTACAATGACCTTATTGTAGACGGAACATCGATCCATTATCAGTGTCTTCAGCAGCTGGTGACTTTAAGCGAAAAACCGGAACTCCAGGTAGAATACTACAACCAGCTGTTAACCAGGTTCGGGGAAAACATTGACTCCGGAAAAACCTACTACTACTTAGCGAAAACGTACGAAAATATCGGAGAGTGGGATAAAGCATATCAAGCATATGAACAGTTTCTGAGATACCCCGATACCACTATTCCCGGATTTCCCAATGTCTACAAAAAGATATCCCAAAAGGTAGCGTTTCATAAGTCGAATAAATCGTGGGCGGTGGAATCACTTGACGAACTGGTCAAGAAAATAAAGTGGGCCCTTTACCGCAGGAATTCCCGGGAACTGTTAAAATACCGGGCTACCTCTCACTACTTCTTTTCTTCTTCCTGGGAGCAGGAGGATGATGATGTGAACAGCCGGATGTTTTTTAATGTGGGAGAGTTCCTCGGTAGATATCCGGTTCATTATTCCAGAGATATCGACATCGCGTCAAACAGCCGTGAAGCTTATCTCAAAACCTGGGGCTGGTACTACTGGCTCTCTACCTGGTATTTGTATTTCCGGAAGATTGATTATCCTGCCGATCCTGAAATAAACGGCAGATGGGAATGGGTAGGAATATATTTTGGAGAAAAGCTTTAACTGCCGAATATATAAATAGAAGAGATATGCCTTAGGAGAGACGGATGAGCAGCAAGGTCTTCCTGACAGCCGGAATTTTCCTCACAATTGCCGTGCTATTTCCAGCCGCGGCGGGCGATATTGAGAGAGAACCAGCCACCGTGGGCACCACGGTGATCGACAGAGAACAGGGGTTCATAGACCTTACCATCACCGCGGAAATTCCTGCAGAGGGGAAATCCCTTCCGGCAGAAAGTATCCGGATGGAACGGTCCATTCAGCAGTCCCTTTCCAGGCATCTGAGTGAAGTGATCCAGATACTCCCCGTTGATTCCTACCGCCGGGGGATTGATTTTATACGGGAAGACCACGAATTGGTTTCCGCGATCAGCAGCACCGCGGCTAAAGGTGAACGGAAGTTTCCTGAAATCAGCAGTGATCTGAAAAAAATGAGCATTACCTACCGGTTTTATATATATCCCGATATAGCAGGGCTATTTCCTTCCCACAGCCGTACAAGCATGGTGCCGGAAACACTGGATTGGTCCCCTTCATCAGATTATTCAGGAATTGTCATCTACGCGGCGGAACCGCTGCCGGTAAGGGGAGAAAACGATAACCGGCTTTTGGAACCGTGTTTTTTCCCCAGACTGTTCGGCGAAGACATGGAAGTTGCAATTGAATCACTCATGATAAATCCTGAAAAGATAAAGCAGGAAGGGATGGTCATGTACAGCAGGTCTCTAGATCCCAGAGACTGGACCGACCGGGTTGGGTTTAATCCGCTCCGAATAACGGCAAAGGAAATATTCGGTAAAAATTATACCGATATAATCCTGTTCCGTCGGGACCTGAATAAAATCCTATACCGTGAAAAAAACCGCCGGCTTATATCATCCGGTAAAATCCTCATAATCCTTCATCCGGAAAAAGCGGTTCAGAAAAAACAGCTGTAACTGCTTTTCAAGATACCTAAAATCGGAGCATCAAATCTGCCATTATTTTCGCGTCCAGAATACAGTTTCGGATACGGCTGTATTCGTTTTCCTGATGAGCGGAACCGTCGATTGTACTCCATACCACCGTATCGAATCCTTTATTCCGGAGATAAGCGGCAACCGTACCGCCTCCGATTCCCGTCGGTTTTCCCTCAGCCTGCCGGTGAATCCGGAGACTCTCCCGGAGAGCTTTAACGATTTCCGAATCGGGCCGGGTGGGTTTGGATTCTACCCGCTGCATTACTTTATGGCTGATCTTTACGCCGTAACGGTTTTCTACTTCCCGTTCTTCTTTCCCGATCTGTTCCATTACCGCGTCTGCGTCAAGGGCCGGTATTATTCTGCAATCCATATAGAACACATCTTCTCCGGGTATTGTATTGATATTCGGGACGTTTCTGTCCTTTTTTGTCGGAGAAAATGTCGATGCCGGAGGAGAAAACAGCTCGTCCTCCCGGCGGAAATGCTCGTTTAACCGGGAGAGCCGCACCACCAGGGCAGAACCGGCAACAAAGGCGTTTACTCCGTGATCCGGGGTGGACGCGTGGACCTGTTTCCCCCGGACGGTAAACTTCAGCCAGAGCACATTTTTCTCCGCTGTTTCGATCATGGTCCCTTCAGCGTTCCCCGCGTCCGGAACAAGAAACACATCCCCATCCCGGAACAGTCCCGGTTCATTTATCAGATGCTGAATTCCGTATTCCGAGCCGGTCTCTTCGTCGGCGACAAACAGGAGCTTTATGTCACGGGACGGCTTTAGCCCGGAGGAAATCAGGGCCTTCGCGGCAATAACCGAGCTTACAAGACTCTGCTGATTATCTTCCGTTCCTCTGCCGTAAAGCCGGTCATCCTCCACCCTGAGGGTAAACGGATCGCTCACCCAGTTAGAGAGCTCTCCCGGGGGAACCACATCGAGGTGGCTCATAATCCAAAAACTGCTCCCGCTCCCGGGAACAGAAAGCGAGACGATAACATTACTCCGTCTGCCCGAAGGAACCCGGTGGTCCAGGGCGTCCCGATTTTCGATGTCCCTAAAACCCCGGTCCGACAGCCAGGTCTTTAGAGCCTCCGCTTTTTCATACTCACCGGTACCGCCGCTTTCGGGTGACATGGCCTGACAGGAAGTCAGTACTTTCTGAAGATCAACTATTTCATCTCTGCTGTTTTCTATTATCCGGAAAACTGTCTGTAATTTATCATTTTCAACCATAAACTTTTATATCATGCCTCATCACCCGCATCAATTACCGGAAATTGCCGGGCAGGGCAATTCACGGTTGACATTTTTACGTGAGAAAGGCAAATTATTATTCCATGACCGAAAGGATTTTTTCACGGAAATTTTTCCCCTGCCTCCTCTTAATTTGTGCCGTATCCCTTCAAATACTGCTCGGTTCCTGCAGTTCCGGGATCGGGTACGGAGTCGTTCTGTGGTCTCCCGATCCGGAAAAGGCTGCTGATGCCGGGGTATACCGCATAGTAAAAGAATCAAAACTCCGGGATACGTATACTCTGCAGATTGAAGAAAACATCTTTGAGATGGAAAAATGGCGCGTTGCTTTTTTTAATGACCGTCCGGAAGCCGAAACATACTCTCTGGAATACCGCCCTTACGCGGACATACGGGTCCGCTCGGAGAAGGACGGTACACTGCCGGTCAGGAATGAACCGAATAACCAATCTGAAACAGTATATAAACTAACCCTGCATGAAGAGGCAAAAGTCCTGGAAAAAGCCACCGGGGAAGTCAGTCTGAGCGGATTATCCGGAACGTGGTATAAAATTCTGACCCGGGAAGGGGTGATCGGCTACTGTTTCGATTATTATTTAACGGTTATCGATCCCGATGCCGCACTAATAGACCAGGACGATGGCCGGATGGATGAAGACCTGGCTTACTTTTTTGACCATGTCTGGCGTCCCTTGAGGTTCGCCGAAATGGTTGATGCTGAACGGATCGATCTAACCAGGTTCAATTCCAGTTACGGATTGTTTCCCGATCTTGAAGAAAAGCGGATCGTTCTCCGGACGCCTTATTACACCCTCAACTTTGATTATGATTCCATAAAGAAACTCTCTCCGAACCGCTACAGCGTTGAAGGAACATCTCTGCAGCTTACGTTCCGGGGATCAGAAGAGAAAGAGGTGGTTGTCCAATATTCCTATCAAAAAGACGTACACCGGTATGTGTATATTCTTTTAGACCGGGATATTGATGAAATCATCCAGGAAGAACTTGACCGGAGGCAGTCGCTGTACAGTACCCTTATTGCCCGGAGCAATACCCTCCACAGTGAGGCATTCGGTACCATTACCATGACTCCGAACCGGACATTCACCTGGGAAGGATTCGAACGGCTTATCCCCCAGGTCATTTCTCCGGAAGCTCAGCCGAACGGAACCGTTCACATGCAGGTCTTTATAGGACTAAGGCTTTCTGAAGTGTATGACGGCGCTGTTTCTTTCCATTTTGCCGGAACCCCCCCGGAATACTACGTTCATTTTATCTTTGATATTACCGCTTCGGGGGTAAAGTTCGTCTATGTTCCGGACAAGGACGTAAATAAAAACTTGATCCTGAAAGAGAGCTTGTCGCCGTTAACAATCTTCTTCTCATACCGGTAATTTCATGGCAGTAATTCAGGTCTCCGGAGTCGCCCTGGCCTACGGCGCCCGGGACATCCTCTCGGATATATCTCTCACGGTCACCGATGCCAGCAGGATCGCCCTCGCTGGCGCCAACGGCAGCGGGAAGACAACGCTGATGAAGATTATCTGCGGAACCATAAAACCCGACTCGGGTGATATTACGGTTCAGAAGAACACGAAGACCGCCTACCTTCCCCAGTCAGGAATTATCCATAGCGGAAGAACACTTTTGGAGGAGGCCGACGACGCATTCGCGGACTTAAAACAAAAGGAGCAGGAGGTGCTTGAGGCCGCCGACGTGATGGATTCGGATCCTGACGCCATGGCCCGTTATTCCCGGCTCCAGCACGAACTTGAACAGACCGGGTACTACTCCCGGCAGGTCACAACGGCTAAGGTATTGACGGGTCTCGGATTTTCTCCTGATGATATGGGAAGACCCGGTGAAACATTCTCCGGGGGATGGCAGATGAGGATAGCCCTGGCAAAGGTTCTTTTATCCCGGGCCGACATTATACTCCTGGATGAACCGACAAATTATCTAGATTTAGAAGCGAGAAACTGGCTGGAATCGTATCTCAATACCTTTTCCGGCGGTTATATTCTGGTAAGCCACGACCGGTATTTTCTCGATCAAACTGTTTCCGAGGTGGCTGAACTTTTTCTCGGCAGGTGCAGGGTATTCCGGGGAAATTATACCTCCTATCAGGATCAGCGGAGTCAGGAGATCGAGACACTGATCCGTGAATATCATAAACAGCAGGAGGTCATCAAAAAAAACGAGGAGTTTATCAGACGGTTCCGTGCTACCGCGTCCAAAGCGAAGCAGGTGCAGAGCCGCGTACGGCAGCTTGAAAAAATGGAGCCGGTGGAAATCCCGGAACATTTAAAAAAGATCCACATCACAATACCTCCCCCGCCCCGCTCCGGAGACATGGTAGCGGAAACAGAAAATCTCAGCCGGACCTACGGATCCATTTCCGCCCTTGACGGCTTGACGGTTACCGTCAAAAGAGGAGAAAAGATAGCGGTTGTGGGAAAGAACGGAGCGGGGAAGAGTACGTTCCTCCGGATAGCCGCCGGACGGGACACAGGATATTCAGGAACATTCCGAACCGGAAAGGACGTCTTTCCGGCCTATTTCGCCCAGGATGAATCGGATAAGCTGACCTCGGCCGGAACCATCCTCGAGGAGGTCTCAAATGGCACCGGAAGAAGCGAGGGGGAATTGAGGAATCTCTTAGGAGCATTTCTCTTCCGGGGAGACGACCCGTTCAAACCGGTGAATATTTTAAGCGGAGGCGAAAAAAGCCGTCTCGCCCTTTTAAAACTCCTCCTGACGCCGGCGAACTTTCTTATACTCGACGAGCCGACAAACCACCTGGATATGTCTTCAAAGGACGTACTCTTGGATGCCCTGAAAAATTTCTCCGGGACAGTCCTCTTTGTGTCTCATGACCGGTACTTTATTCAGGCTCTGGCCACCAGGGTTCTGGAACTGGAGTATGGTAAGCCGACCCTTTTTGAGGGTGATTACAGTTATTACCTCTGGAAGACCGAAGGATCAGCGGACGAAGAGGGATTCGCAAACGGCCCGGCGAAAAAGGAAAATGCATCGGGGAAAAAACGGCGGGAACAGGAAATCTGTCTGAAGAGCGAACTGAGAAAGCTTGAAAAAGAGAGCGGAGAGATATTCGAAACGATCGACCGTTTGGAAAAGGAGACAGGCGAATTGGAACACTCCATGGCGTCTCCGGACGTCTATGAAGATGGTGAAAGAGTACGGCGGATAAAAGAGACCCTGGCGGAGAAGAACCGGGTGAAGGAGCTGCTTATTAATTCCTGGGAAGAAGCGGAAGAACGGCGGGAGATACTGGAAAAGCAGCTGGATAATCTGATATAATCGTAATGAATTATGAAGATACGGTACAATGCACCAGTTACCTTAACCTTTGCCCTGGCGGCGGCGGTTATACTCCTCATTGATCAGGCGGCTGAATCTTTTATCATTTCCACATTCGCCGTCCCGGGGAAATCCGGATTCGAATTTTCCAACTTCTCCGATTATCTCCGGATCCTGCTTCATCCGTTAGGTCATGCCGACTGGACCCACCTTTTAAGCAATTTCGCGTTCATACTGCTCCTTGGACCGATCCTGGAAGAGAAATACGGATCACTGCGGGTACTGGTGATGATGATTATCACAGCCTTTGTTACGGGAATTCTGAACGCCCTCTTTTTTCCCCACGGATTGATGGGAGCAAGCGGCATCGTTTTTATGATGATTCTTCTAATATCATTTACAAACATCAGGCAGGGAGAGATACCCATCACCTTTATCCTTATCGTATTAATATATTTGGCCCGGGAGATCATTAATTCTGTCCAGGAAAATACCATTTCGGAGTTTGCCCATATTATGGGAGGTATATGCGGCAGTCTGTTCGGTTTTACCGCGCCCCGGACCCCTCCTCAAACACCTCAGGTAAAAGATTCAGCGGATAGTTAGCCCATTGGCAGACAAAAAACGAAAAATACTACCAGACTCGCCGGCAAAACAAGGAGAGTATAATCAGGAGAAAATAAATGGTTGAAAAATTAAAAGAAATTGAAGAACGGTTCAGAGAAGTTGAAAAGATGGCAGCCGATCCGGAATTGGTAAAAGATCAGCAGAAATTTAAAGAGACGATGCAGGAACACTCCCACTTGAGTGAAATAATGGAAGTATACGGTCAATATAAACGGACCAACAATGAACTTGATGACGCGAAGCAGCTAATAGAAGAAGAAAAAGATCCGGAGCTGCGAAGCCTGGCCAAGGAAGAACTCCATGAATTGGAAGAACAGAAAACAAAGCTGGAAAAAAAGCTTCAGGTTCTCCTTGTTCCGAAGGATCCTATGGATCAGAAGAACATCATCATGGAAATCCGGGCGGGTACGGGAGGGGATGAAGCCGCCCTTTTTGCCGCCGACCTTTACCGCATGTATTCCCGGTTTGCCGAACTTAAAGGCTGGAAAATAGAAATCCTTTCCTCCAGCGATACCGGTATCGGTGGTTTCAAGGAAGTGATCTTTTCCATCAGCGGTAACGGAGTATACGGAAGCCTCCGGTACGAATCGGGAGGCCACCGGGTACAGCGGGTTCCGGAGACCGAGTCCGGGGGCCGGATTCATACTTCCGCTGTTACGGTGGCGGTGCTGCCCGAAGCGGAAGCCACGGATGTGCAGGTAAATCCGGAAGATCTAAAGATAGACGTCTACCGGTCTTCCGGTCCCGGCGGGCAGAGCGTGAACACCACAGATTCGGCTGTACGAATCACCCATTTACCTTCAGGACTTGTAGTGACCTGTCAGGATGAAAAATCGCAGCATAAAAACAAGGCCAAGGCTCTCAGGGTCCTCCGAGCCCGGCTGTTCGAAATGGAAGAGATGAAAAAGCAGCAGGAACGCGCGGAAGCGCGGAGAAGCCAAATCGGGACAGGTGACCGTTCCGAGCGGATCAGGACGTATAATTTTCCGCAGAACAGGATTACCGATCACCGCATAAATCTCACACTATATAAACTGGAAAATGTCCTTTCCGGTGAATTGGACGAGGTAATTGAACCTTTAAAGATCAGCGCCCATGAAGAAAAACTCAAATCCGGGGCATGATGACCGGACAACGGTAAAAGAAGCTCTCCGCACAGCAAATTACAGACTTACCAGGGCCGGTGCAGACACGCCCTATCTGGATTCACTGCTCCTTTTGGGAAGCGTACTGCAGATGAGCAAGGAGGAGCTGTATATGCGGCATGACGACATGCTTGCCGGGGAGAAGGAGCAGCAGTTTACCGCCCTGCTTGAAAAACGGGAAGCGGGAGTACCGGTTTCATATTTAAGAAGAAGAAAAGAGTTCTGGGATATGGAATTCTATATTGACGAACGGGTACTGGTACCGCGGCCAGACACCGAAACATTAGTTGAAGAAGCCCTCTCACTGCTTGAAGCAGACAAGAGTCTCAAAACGGTTCACGATGTCTGCACCGGCTCCGGCTGCGTGGCTATCGCGCTCAAAAAAACACTTCCCGGGCTTACCGTTACCGCTTCCGATATCAGTGAAGAAGCGCTGGAAGTGTGCCGGATCAACAGCATTAATCTTCTGGGCAGTCCCCTTCCCTCCTACAGGAGTGATTTACTCACGGAAGTCCCCGGCCGGTTTGATATAATCACCGCTAATCCACCCTACCTTACAACCAGTGAAACCATCCTTATGAAATCGGGAGGCACCCCGGAACCTGCCGGCGCCCTGGACGGGGGAAAGGACGGACTAGACACGGTAAAAAAACTGACAGCCGAATCATTAGGATCTTTGCGGAATTGGGGTTATCTTATTTTAGAAGCAGCGGAATGGCAAATTCCGGAAATTGAAAAAATATTCCGACAATATGGATATACGGATACCCGCATCCGGAAAGATCTGGCGGGACGGCCCCGGGTTATCCGGGGGAGGAAACCTGAACGGTAATGGATAAGGATCAATTTCGGGAAATAATCTCTCAATACTCTCCCGAAGAACAGGAGCTTATCTTTAAAGCCTTGGATATGGCCGAGTCGAAGCATAAGTTCCAGGTCAGGGAAAGCGGAGAACCCTACATCATCCACCCCATGGAGGTGGCTCGAATCCTGGTATCCATGCGCATGGACGCGCAGACGGTTATGGCGGCCCTTCTGCATGACCTTTTGGAGGACACTAACGCCACCCGGAATGAAATCAGGTCCGCCTTCGGCAGGGAAGTTGAAAATCTGGTAAACGGACTCACAAAGATCTCTCTTGTCCGGGCAAAAAACAAATCGGTCCAGGAAGCTGAAACAATCCGGAAAATGCTCATTGCCATGGTCAAAGATATCCGGGTTATTCTTATAAAACTGGCTGACAAGCTTCACAACATGCGGACTCTGTACCACAAAAATTCCGAAGAACGTCAGAAAGCTATCGCTACAGAATGTCTCGATATATACGCTCCTCTGGCGGGAAGACTGGGTATATCATGGTTGAAAGATGAGCTTGAAGATCTTTCGCTAAAACATCTGAATCCGAATGTGTTCGAACAGATTAAAAGATTTGTATCGACGAAACGGGAGGAGCGGTCGAGTTATCTTGGAAAAATAGAAAACGACATTCTGGAGGCGGCGGCACGGGAAGGGATCGAAATATTGGTAGAAACAAGAGCAAAACACTTCTACTCGATCTACCAGAAAATGAGGCGCAGGAATAAACCTTTGGAGGAGATTTATGATATTCTGGGAATCCGTATCCTCTGCACCACCGAAAGCGAATGTTATACATTGATGGGTTTGGTACACCGCCTTTGGATTCCTCTCGAGGGGCGGATTAAAGATTACATCGCTATCCCCAAAGCGAATAAATATCAGAGCCTTCATACCACGGTTATGGCGTACGGAGGAAAACTGATAGAAATACAGATCCGTACAAAAAAAATGCACCAGACCGCGGAGTACGGGGTCGCGGCTCACTGGCTTTACAAGAGGGAGATATCCGGAAAGCGTGTCGGCCCTCAGGATATTGCCTTCATCGACCGCATAAAAAACCTAAGCAGTTTCCGGTTCACGTCCCAGGAATTCCTGGATGAGCTTAAACGCGAACTTCTCAAGGATTCAATCTACGTGTTTACGCCGAAGGGAGACGTAATACAGCTCCCCTTCGGCTCTACCCCAATCGATTTTGCCTATCACATCCATACCGAAGTTGGTCATCATTGTTTAGGCGCGAAAGCCGACGGAGCTATCATCTCACTGAAAGAAGAACTGAAGAACACCCAGGTTATTGAAATACTCACCGCTTCCAACGCCCATCCCCACCTAAACTGGCTCAGATACTCAAGAACAGCCAGCGCCAGGTCAAAAATCAGGAACTGGCTGAATAAACACGACGACAGTCTGTTTATCGAACGGAGTATAGTGGCCCGAAAATCCGCGGACAGTGAACCGAAGGTCAAAAAGAAGACCCCCCGGAAGGGGAAAACAACACTGGCTCCCAAACTGGGGAAAATAGGGATCCGAATCGGTAATGAACGGAACATGATGATCAGGATTGCCCGGTGCTGTCAGCCGGCCGTGGGAGACCGCATTGTCGGATATATTTCCAGGGGACGGGGAATCATTGTGCACCGGAAAGACTGCCGTAATCTTGAATACATCGCCGATTACCCGGAGCGGACAATCGATGTGGAGTGGGAAACCGTGTCTCCCCGGTCCACAAAACGGTTCAGGGTTTCTTCCCGGAAAACCTCGGATCTTTTTTCGGAAATAGAAGGCGCCATACGGAAATATAAAGGTCATCTTATTGAAGGCAAGATAGAAGACGCGGGTAACAGCAAAATGGAAGCCTTCTTTATCATGGAGATCGAAAACACCGCCGATTTCCGGAAAATTCTGAAAAGTATACGCCATGTACCTTCCGTCTTGAACATTCAGGAACTCTCCCCGGAAACCGCTGAAAATTAATTCATTTGACGTTTGGAAACTGCCGCTGTACTTTCACTTCAGAAGGAAGATTATGGCCCAAGTAAAGTCTAAGGGAAAAGTTATACATACCGTCGGCAGCCTTCCCGCAGTCGGGAATACTGCTCCTGATTTCACGCTCACCGGAAGCGATTTAAAGGATGTTGCGTTGAAGGACTTTGCATCGAAGAAGAAGCTCCTTAATATCGTATCCAGCATCGACACCTCTGTCTGTGCCGAATCGGCACGGAGATTCGATTCGGAATCACGGATGCTATCCAACACCGCTGTAATAACCGTAAGCGCCGATCTCCCCTTCGCGATGAAGCGGTTTTTTGAATCAGCCGGCATAAATACGGTAATCCCCCTTTCGCAGTTTCGCAACCCGGATTTCGGCAGGGACTACGGCGTGGAAATTACCGATGGTCCAAGACGGGGGCTTCTTGCCAGAGCGGTGATTGTCTTAGATGAAAATAATAAAATCTTATATTCACAGCTTGTGGCTAATATGGACAATGAACCGGATTACGGTAAGGCATTAGAACACGCGGACTGAGCCTGCCGGCACCTGCCGGCAAGAAGTTCCGCGCCTTTTTCAACAATACCTTCCCGAATCAGATCCGACGCAGTGACAAGCGCCCCGGCGTAGTCACCGGTCAGGTACAGAAATACACCCCGGAGAAGCCGGGAAGCGGGGGTTCCGCCGGCAGCTTCACACCGCGCGAGCAGCATATCCGCCTTGTCGGTGCTGCCCCGGCTTAGATGCTCCACCGCTTCATCTACCAGAGATAAGAGCGGTATTATCCGGAGGACCAGGAAATCGGTCCGGTCGATGAACCGTATCCGGGTCGGAGGCATCGGTTCAAAAGCTTCAGCATACACCTCCACCGTATGATCCCCGGATCCTGTACCGGAAAAAACAAACCGGCCGTGGACTCCCGTGACCGTTCTTTGTTCCCCGTCCAAAATCACGTCCGCTTCCGGCACCGGGATTCCCCGGTCGTCCAGCACAATTCCCGAAAGTGAAGCTTCCTTAAAGGAACGGACTCCTACAGCGCCTATATCCGCAACATGGGAACAGGAGCATAAAATTAATACAGCAAGAAAACACATGGCGGTTCCTATAAACCGGATCTTAATACTCATCCCGCTTCCCCTCTTCACGAATCAGCATAAAACCCCCGGGATCATTTGTCCGTATCACGGCATACCGGTCCCCCCCTTCCCGGATCACCGTTCCGATTCGATTCTTTTCCGGTACCGGCAATACCGGTTCCGGCGCCGCCTTACGGGCCGGGTTGTCCGTAATTTTTCTTAAAACCGGAACCGTTCCGGCACCTTGTGCCGATACCCGGTCACTCCCGGGCGAGGGCTCCGTCTTGGGGCTGAACCGCAGGTAACAGAAGAGGAAGCCTTCATCCCCGGGAGTAAATCGGACCGCCTCCGGGGAGAACCCGCATTCCGGGGTACCCATCCGGCACACAAAACCTTCCACCCCCCGGACGGGACCGTACAGCAGAACCGAGCCGGAGCCGCCTGTCATATCACCTTCCCTCAACTCAAGCCGATATTCCGTGGCGAGTTCCGGCAGTGTCCGGAGCGGCGCTTGTCTCCCCTCCCGAAGTATCAGCTCCCGGGGCAGAACCGGTGCTGCAGCCGGCATCTCCCAGGCCGGCTCAGACACGGTTTTCCTTTCTTTAAACTGCTTTAATTTGATCCAGCGTACCATTCCGAAACAGATGAGGATGAATATAAGGACCAGCGGTATATCCAGTTTTTTCACCAGGCTCCTCCGGCGGAAATAACATAGGTGTCACCTTCCTTCCGATAAGAAATACCTGCCGTTCCCGGTCCATTTCCAAATCTTTCTATCAAAGAAAGCGGGTCCGCCGTCCTCAGGATAATAGAAAAATCATGCTTCGAAACCGAAAGCTCCCGAATAGTACATTCACCGTTCAATTGGTTTCCTATTCGGACGATTGAATCCGCGGGTAACCATTCCGCGACGGATTCAGTGCTGATTATTTTATCTTGTGAGTCGTGCCGGAAGGGTACCCCGGAAACCGGACAGATAATTTCCGGCTCCGCATGCCCGGGGCGGAGCCGGGATAATATCCGTATTCTTACGTGGAGGAGCCCGAGAATCAGGAGCAGGAATACCGTCAGAAAAATCCTGCCCCGGCTGTTCCGGGATGGGAGGGACAACCGGCTCCGTCTTAGTATTGTTTTCGGAATGCCCCCGGCACAGATGACCGGCACCGCTTTATCACTACCGAAGGCCTGGAAGAAAACCACAATACCAGCCCACCCTTCCTCCTCCCGCCGGGTTACCCCCGCGGCTAACCCTTCACGCTTCGATAAATGATACGACTCAATGTGATCTTTGGTGATAATCCATACATGTTTACCGGGAGCGCTGAACGGTTTCTTTCCCTTTCCTGCCGCCCGGAGGATGCCTTTGGAAGGAAGAAACAGTGATCCTGATCTTCCCGCTCCGGGCTGATCAGCGCAGAAAACAAACCGCTCTTTCCCGAACCCCGCGACGGGAAAAATTTTGATTGTCCGGGTATCTCCGGGATAAACCGCTTCGAGTTCCTCCCGGGCGGCGGATTTCCGGCCGGAGAGGGTAAAAATCCAGCCGTCCTCCGGGGTCAGGATTGTTTTTTTCACTGGTACTTCTCCCTGATTATCTTCCATCGGGAAACAGCACCGGGTATCAATGCCGCTACCACGGTAAGCTTCCTTCCCCGTCCGTCCGCGGTTATCTTATAAAACCAGGTTTCGGTACCTAAAACGGAAAAGATCCTGGAAGAGACTTCTCCTCCCCCGGCGAGAATCCGCCGTAGACCGGACTCCTCTAAGGGCGCCTCATCCCGAAGCGTGCAGATTTTGTCGGCAGCGGTCTCCGGGTCGGCAATCCCGGGTAGCCACTGGAGAACACAGGTGAGAACCGGCTTGGACAGGGAGTTCACGTTTAGTCCGCAGGATACGTTCACCACCGGAAAAACGGTTTGATAATTCCGGCCCATGATTTCCCGGAAACGTTCATGGGTAATGTACCCGGAGGTATCCATTTCCCGGCGCAGCGCGTCGGCAAGGTGTTGTTTTCCCGGAATCATCAGCATAAAAAGTTTCTTCAGGGAATCAAAATCACAGAGGTTGACGTTGCAGTAGGAGTATCCGGTACAGATCCGGTCCAGATTCTCCTGTAATAGATTCTGATACCGGTCCCACCGGTCCCTGCTGAAATCATCCCTTTTCCTGAACTCGGTAAGCCGTCTGATTTCGTCCCTGCTCCCCTTCCCCGGACCGGAAAGTAATGCCTCCAGGAGCGGCTCGGGAGACCACCGGAGATTGGGAAGAGATGAAAGATCGGTTACCCGGATTTTAATACCGTCCGTTTCTATCATGTTCCCGGGACAGACCGTACGGGTTTCGAGGTACTCCATCACCTTCCGGTGCAGCAGATCCCTGATCTTTATTCCTTCTATAATGCGGTTCTGAACATTTACAGACATAGTAAAAAATCCTCCGTATGCGGTTAGTGTCATCAGAACTCCGATGAGGAGCGAAAAAATCCATCCCGTTCCTTTCACAGGACCGAAACTGTGCCGTCGATGGTAAAGGAGACTTCCACAGGTTCCCTTCCTTTGGCACCAGGCATGGTGATGATCAATGTATTTTTCCCGGAATCTTCAGATATCAGCTTCCAGGCTGAAACAGAAAGTGACCGCCGGTGCTGTGAACCGGGAACGTGTATCACCAGCGCGCCCTTTTCCGGTTCCTCTTCCGGGCAAATTGATAACACCGGTTCCCCGGAAAAGGACACAACCCGGAGGGAATTACCGGTTACGGAAACGGTACACCCGTAATTCCAAAAGGGACCCGCGGCATCCTCAAGAATCCGGACTATATCGGTATACTCGAGGAGCAATGTGCTGTTTTGGTCCATGCTGTTCCGGATCTCCGCCAATTTTGTTCTGCAGACCGTCAGGGTATTTCCCGCTGAAACCAGCGCCAAAAGCAGAACAGCAGCCGAAACTCCGATCCCGGCGAGTAGCGACCCCGTACTCCCCTGTATCCCGTTTATCATGAAATACCTCCTTTATTGTCCGGTACTGTCCTTCTTCAGCCCGGAAGGCTGCTTTAATGAACCGGACAGATCCTGCTGACGAAGCAGTTACCATCAGGGCGAAACACACAGCCGTACCGAATAATCCGCCCGGTTTCCTCACTGCCTGCCCCCGTCCTTACCCCGCCCCTCTCCGCCGGGAATGCCGTCGGCCCCGAGCGTCCTTAGCGTGTAGGGAAAACCGTTTTTTCCCGGTACTGTATACACGTAGGGATTACCCCAGGGATCAACCGGACCGTCTCCCGACAGATATGGTCCCCGCCAATTTTCAGGAAGAGGTTCCAGCCAGGGTTTCCGGATCAAGGCGGCGAGTCCCTGTTCCCGGGTCGGATAAACGCCGCAGTCAAGGTAGTAAGCATCCAGCGCCAAGGATATGGTTTCCATTTCCAGCCGCGCTGCGGCCTGCCTCGCCTGGTTCAGATACCTGAGCGAAACAAGCCCTGCCGTCCCGGTTAAAATCAGGATGATGGCGATTACCACCACCGTCTCAGCTAATGTCCATCCGCCGTCGTTCATATGACCCTCTATATGTATAGACAGGATTTTTTTCAGGTATGCTTCAATTTCTCCGTTTTTTTTTAAAAAATCATCATTGTGATAAGGGGAAGAACACACCCCAATACCGTGAACAGGATTATACCTCCGGCAGCAACAACCGCCGCCGGCTCAGCCCCTTTTGTTACCCCGGTCAGAAGACCGTCAAGCCGGGTACGGTAGTATTGAGTCAAAACGGTAAAAGCTTCCCCCGGCCGGTTCCTGCTTCTGCACTCCAGGCTGAACCACCGGACAAAAAAGGGGTTAAGGACCGAAGCACGGGAAAATATCTCCGCGGGATCTTCACCCTTTTCCATCCTGACGATCCCCTCTCTTATCTCAAGGGCGAAAGCGGGATCATCCACGAAGTGAGATACAATCCGGAGGCTCTGGGGGATGGAGTATCCCGCCAGCCGGAGTTTCGCCAGGGAACCGCAGAACCGCTCATACACGGCATAACAGTGGATCTTTCCCGCCACGGGAATCCGTCTAAAAACCGCGTAAACACGCGGACCGAGGAACCGGAATCTCCTTTCAAGAACAAGAACAGCGGTAAAAATGACAAGAAACAGCATTACTCCAGCGCCCGCGGTTATCATTGCCGTTATCCGTCTTTCGACGAGGAGGATCAGTTCCAAATTTTCTGCAGGATAATGTCTGAGCAGCCGGGGGAGGAATTCACTGCCCAAGAGAAATATTCCGGCAAAGGTAAAGAGGGTTACTCCGGCCGGATAGAGCAGAGCCCAAAAAAGAGCTGAGGAAATTCTGCTTCTCCGATCCATCCGCTCCTTTATCATGGAAAAATATCCACCTTCAGGCCCTTCCGTTTCCGCGCTTTGAAAACAGAACCTGGTAAAGCTGTCACACCCCGGAAAAACCGGAACGGCGCTTTCGGTAAAACTGTACCCCTCTAAAAGACGATTCCGGATACTCCCGATGCGCCGGAAGAGCGGTCCCTTAGACGCGGTCAACAGCGCCGCCTCCAGGGACTCGGATACACCCATCCCGCTTTTTTCGAACACCGACATCATGCCGGTAAAATCCGCCAGCAGGCTCATACCGTCTCCAGGAGGAGGACCCGGGCTGTCTCGCCGGGGGTTGTAAAACCCGCCCGGATTTTCCCGGCGGCGTCCTCCTTTAAACCGGGACCGGCCAGCACCGGGCCCGTACCGCCCGGGAGAGCCAGTTCTCCCAGGGCTGTCCGCCCGGAAAATCCCAGTCCCCTGCAAACCTCGCAGCCGGAGGGATATAACACTGTCTCCACGCCTGCTCCCAGGGCGGACAGGATCCGGAGGTCTTCGGGGCCGGGTAATCCGTGCCGGGCGCATCGGGAACAGGTCCGCCGTACCAGCCGCTGGGAAACCGATCCGGCGTAAACATGAAGGAAATCATCAGTTTTAACCCCCAGCTCCGCGAGCCTTCTTCCCACGGCAAGCGCACCGGACGCGTGAACGGTGGTGTACACGGCTTGACCGGTTAACGCGGCCCTTACCGCTAGCAGGGCCGTCTCCCTGTCCCGGATTTCTCCGATCATGATGACGTCGGGATCGTGCCGCAGAACACTCCGGAGAATCTTGTCAAAGGTGAGTCCCCGGGAAGGATCAACCTGGACTTGATCGCTCCCCGGCAGGTGATATTCCACGGGATCTTCAATGGTAATGATCTTTTCCGTACCGTTCCACCGCTCCCGTATCATGGTATGCAGGGTGGTGGTCTTCCCGCTGCCGGTAGGTCCGGAAAAGATAACCAGCCCCCTGGGAAGGGATGCTAAATAGCGCAGATGAGACATGATATGGAAAGAGAATCCCAAATCTTCAATTCTGGTAATATCCTCCTGTACTTCCAGAAGCCTGAGGGAAACAGATTCGCCTCCTTCCGCCGTGGGGAGAATTGAAACCCTTACCTCCATTCTCCTGTTGTTGATAAAAACCGAAGCCCGTCCGTCCTTCGGTTCCGGAGAATGACCTACCGGAAGAGCGGTAATCATTTTGATCCGGGCGGTCAGTCTGCGGTATAGGGTCTCCTTAATGTATCCCCGGCTGTGGAGAATTCCATCGATCCTGAACCTGACCGCCGCTCCGCCCCCGGCAGGTTCAAAATGGATATCAGAAGCCCGTTCCTTTATGGCCTCCAGCAGGATTCCGTTCACCAGATTAACCGCCCGGGAAGAATCCGGTTCATCGGTCAGGAAGATACCCTTTCTGCCGCTATCCTGGTCCGGAACAAGCTCTTCGGTTTCGGAAGCGAAACGGCACAAGTACGCGGTAACCTCTTCCTCCGATATGAGATAGAAGGCCGCCTGCCCCCCATGGAACCGGCTGAGAAGCTCCACAGTACCCGGATCGGGAGAGGAAATACCCACGCAGTATTCACCGTTATACCCCAGAAGGACCGCTCCGGTCCTGCGGATGAATCCGTACGGGTATTGATCTTTGCCTTCGGGTAAGGGTTCCCAGTCCCGGAGCAGAGTCCGTTCCATCATCTTTCCTCCGGGAGCAGGGAAAGAATTTTTTCTATCCGGTCTCCCCGGCCGGTCCGGCTTTCCCGGTCATCGGTATATACAGACAGATAAAAGGCCACTTCTGTTTCCTCCATTGTCTTTGTACTCCTTCCGAAAAGCCAGCCGAAAAGGGGAGCCGATTTTTTGGAATGGGTAATTTCCTGCTGGAACAGACTTCCGGCCAGAACCGGACTTCCCGGGCTTACCGTAACCACCGTCCTCAAAAGCCGCTCCGAAGTGGGCGGCGGATTCCCTGACCGGGCGGAAAGATCCACCCCCCTTTTAGACAGCGCCGCTGAAAGGGATACCTCAATTTCTTCCGGGGTACGCCGGCGTCCGGTCAGCTCGAGAATCAAACCGGAGGTCAGCTCTCGGACAACTCCCGCCGTCCCCCGGCTTGGTTCAGCAGTCCCCTCCAATTCACGGTAGCGGAAGGTATCGGTATTCGTGAAGGTTACGGACTCCCCCGACTTCCCCCGCAGCGATATATCGGCCAAAACTGCCGCTTTGTTTTCGGCCAGATCGGCGGAAAGATTCAGGGCAAAGGCGTAGCCGAACGCGGTAATGACATTGAAGTTAAGGGATAAGAGCTCACCCAGCGAAGTAAAAAGGACATTCCGGTTTCCCAGGGACACCGGATTGTTCCGGAGCTGAATGTCGTGTCCCCGGTCGGCGGAACGG
The DNA here is from genome assembly GCA_964384485.1 of uncultured Spirochaetales bacterium. Taxonomy (GTDB): domain Bacteria; phylum Spirochaetota; class Spirochaetia; order CAYLLE01; family CAYLLE01; genus CAYLLE01. Next base: position 25,685 of record CAYLLE010000035.1, read on the forward strand.
GAATACCGGATAATGAGCAGCTGATAGGTTATTACCGGTTCCCGTACATCCGCCAGGGTTGTTTCACGCAGCACCTGCCGGTACTCCTGTTCCGTTCCCACATGAAAAAGCAGATTCCCGCCGGGACCGGGAAATACCGAATCCCGCCGGAAGGACGGCGGCGGATCGGCAAGAAGATCTCTGGGAGATATGTACTGGAGAAATACCGGCCGCACCTCCGGTATTTCCGCGCACCCGGGTCTTTTTAGAGCTTCAATAAGCCCCTCTAACAGAACAAACTCCTCAGGGAGTCCGATGTATATCAGCTTGCCTTCCTCCCGGTCAAAGATGAACTCCCCGTCAAAAAGCGACCGGGGAATTGATTCCGCGGCGGAATGCAGGTGCGGGGGAGACAGATTGATCGAGAACAGATCATGGAACCGGATTGTCTCCGCGGAGGCTTTATCGGGGACAAGGTAGAGTATCCCTTCATGCTCCCGGACAACGCCGCCGCACCACAAGGCGAGATAATCCACCAGCTCCCGGAACGAGTCCGCTTTGTGGCGGAAGTTTTTCAGCGTCATTCTGCCGTCCAGCGAAGAAACGTAGGGGATATCTTCGGACTCAAAAATCGTTCCCAGAACCTCCATAAGGGGAGAATCTGCAACAGTCAGCCGGTATTCCGATCCGGTTACACCGTATTTTATCGTATCCGGACTTTCCCGGACAAAAGACCGCTCCTCCCGCTGTCTCCGGAGCGCGAGTATTCCGGATTCATCTTTCACAGTGAAACCGGAAACGGAAGCGGCAACGGCAGTGAGCAGCTCACGGAGAGTACAGCCTTCCTCATGGATATCAAGACCTAAGGAGGGCAGAGAGTCGCAGGGAATGGTTTGCTTGAGTTCCCGGCTTAACCGGGTTATAAAAAGTCCCGGATCTGCTCCGCGGGAATCGGCGTCAATCAGACCGTCCTCCCGGAGGGTAATTTTTATCCGGGAGACGTGGAGTACCCCGTTTTTTTCGGTACGGTATAGATCTATGGTTTCCAGAAACGCGTATAAGGCTTCGGTATAGTTCATCCGGGAGAATCTGAATGAAGTTCGTCCTGTTACCGTCTGATCCCAGGTTACCGACAGATCAGCTCCGCCGGCTAATGTCAGAAGGATATCGGATACTTTCTGATCGATAAACTCCAGGGCGAAAAACCGCTCTTCTTCCCCGTGAAGCGGGAGCAGCAGGATTAACAGGAGGATCACAGAAACGGGTCCCGTCTTTACCATAACCGGCCTCCGGCAATAATAAGAACCTCCGCGAATGAGGCGGCGCACAGACAAAGTCCCAGGGGAACTTTCCCGCCCCGTACAGTCCGCGGGAGCAGGATCAGAAGAAAACCGCCGGTAATAAGAATCCGGAAAAAAACAAATCCTCCCCAGGAGGCGGCTAAAAATCCGGCCAGCTTAGCATCTCCCAGCCCGGTAACTCCACCGCCACCGGTTATAACCGCAAAAACGGCAAAACCGGCCGCGAACAGCACAGCCGTTCCCAGGGAAACAGTACCAACCCGGAATCCCCGGATGCCTAAAAGCACCGCCGTACCTCCCAAGGTTATCCAGTCGGGAATCCGTAAACACCGTAAATCCGCCGCGAACGCCGCCGCGGTAACTCCGATATTCACGGGTATCTCCATCATATCCATGACTTTTCCTCCTTTTCGCCTTCACTTTTATTTACCGGATTTTTTTTATAATTGATTCAATTCATACGCCGGAAATCCCGGAATCTATTGACAAAAGGGCGGAAATTTATAACATTATGAACCTGTTTATAAATATGGTGGATGTAGTTCAGCGGTAGAGCGCCAGATTGTGGTTCTGGTTGTCGCGGGTTCAAATCCCGTCATCCACCCGGAATTGCCTCCCGGTAAGAGCAGGCTGGACATAATCAACTGTTTTGTGTAGAGTAAAAGCAGGCGGTTCACGCCGTCATAGCCACGCTGGGATATCGGGAAGTCAGGATTCAAAAAGAAAACCGCGCCCGTAGCTCAGCTGGATAGAGCGCCGGACTTCGAATCCGTAGGTCGCAGGT
>CAYLLE010000036.1:0-27551 GCA_964384485.1 uncultured Spirochaetales bacterium
GTAATAAAACAATTTATAAATTTTAATGCGAATGTGATCACCGGGAATTGCTGTGACTGCCATTGACACCTTGTAATGTGATAGCCATAATCAGTTTATGGGAATAACAATCCCCCAATTAATAATTATAACAAGTGTAACTGTCGTCGTACTCTTCCTGCTGTTTTTTATCATTATGCGCCGTTCCAGGACAAAGTCAGATAAAAGCACAAAGAAAAAAAAGACCCGCGGCAAGGACAGGAATAGCATAATCCGGGAATCAAACCGGAAACTGGCTCAAAACCCGAAGGATCCGGAGGCTCTGCAGGATTTGGCCGAACTGTATTATAACGATCAGGAATGGGATAAAGCCATGAAAATGTACGGAATCCTGGTCGACCTCTGCGCAACAAACAGCGACTTAGATGAATTCAAAATCAACCTCCGGTACGGGCTTTCCGCCGCTAAATGCAGCAGATATGAAGAAGCATACCGGGGACTCATGTTTGCCAGGACCAAAAACCAGGAATTGTTTGAGCTTAATTATAACCTCGGATATATCGAGTATATGCGGAAAAATTATGAAAAATCCGCGGGATATCTGATAAAGGCCCGGGAGAAACAGCCGGACCACATTCCAACACTCAAATATCTGGGGATGAGCTTTTTTAAAATGAAAAAATATAAAGAGGCTGGAACGCTTCTCCGGAAAGTTTCCGAAATTCATCCTGATGATAAGGAAACTGTGTATGTGATCGGTCAAAGTTTTTACGAACTGGCAAAGTACGATCAAGCCTTAAGGATTTTTTCTCATCTAAGAGCCGACCCAAAAGTCGGCCCCGCGTCTGCTTTGATGGCCGGTACAATACGCCTTAAAAACAGGCAATACGAACAGGCACAAATGGATTTCGCGATTGGCTTGCGTCATGAGCAGATAAAGCCTGAGATAATGCTGGAACTCAAATACCGCCTGGCAACCTCGTATTTGAAGGATCAGCAGGTTGATAAAGCGCTCCCCTATCTCAATGAAATTTATGCGGTTAATCCCAAATATAAAGATGTGGCAGCACAGCTTCAGAAGAGTAAAGAGCTTAACAGCAACAAAAATCTGCAGACGTTTCTTATAGCCCCGGTATCAGATTTTGTCGCGCTTTGCCGCCGAATTGCCACCGGATTTATACCGAACTCGAAAACAAAAATCGCCGATATATCCGTTAATCAATCGGAATATACAGATATACTCACGGAGGTGGAAACGCAAAAATGGGAAGATATTATTCTTTTCAGGTTTATCCGCACTTCCGGAGTGGTAGGGGAACTGCTGCTCCGGGATTTCCACTTCAGGATAAAAGATCTTAAAGCCGGGCGCGGTTACTGTTTAACCGCGGGATCATTTTCGGAAACCGCCAAGCAGTTTGTTGAAGCCCGTCTAATCGATCTGATAGAAAAGGATGAACTACTCAAAATTCTGAACCGAAGCTAACAAATGAGTCAAAATGACGCACCATGCATTCCAAAATGAGCTCTGTGTCATTTTGACCCGTTTATGTCCCGGATTTAAAGATATAGATAGTGCGCCGCAATCCAATAAAACCTTATAATATAAACATTTATCTCTCCTGGCACAATAAATGCAACAAAAGAGATGAAGAATGAAAAATTATTACAGGAGGAAACAGTTATGAGAACTCTCGTTAAATATTCAGGAATGGATCACATGGAAAAAATGCTTCAGTCGGTACTGAATGATCTCCCCGAATGGAATACCGGTAATTTTGAAATGGATATTCGGGAAAATAAGGATAAATATATTCTGGACGCGGAATTGCCCGGTTTAAACGAAAAGGACATTGACGTCAACATAGAAAATAATGTCCTTACAATTTCGGCACAGAGGGATGACAGCCGGGAAGAGAACAACGATGATTACATCCTTAAGGAACGGAAAAAGTCTTCTTTTAAGCGGAGCTTCGTGCTGCCGAAGGATGTTGATAATAATAAAATCGAAGCAAATTTCAGAAATGGTATCCTGACTCTTGAATTCAATAAACTGGCCGCGGCAAAGCCGAAAAAAATCAAAATAAAGTAGCTCATACGCATCAAAGCCGTCTGGTATATCCGGACGGCTTTTTTTACAATGCAAATAGAACAAAGAGGGGGGAAGAAACATGGAAGAAGGATCAAAAAAATCGTACAGCGAAGAGATATACACGTACGGCGGTAAGGTGACAGAAAAAATCAAGGAACTTATTAAAAAAGGCAATGTAAGAAAAATTATCGTGAAAAAAGAATCGGGTGAAGTGATTACGGAAATCCCATTAAACACCGGCGTAGCGGTAGGAGGTATCCTGGCATTGGCTGCGCCTGCCATTGCGGCAATCGGAGCCGCGGTGGGGCTTATGTCCCGGGTAAAACTCGAAATCATAAAAACCGAAGAAGATCCGGAAGAAAATAAATAAGTTCAGGATTTTAAAAAAGTTTTTATAGTCTTGAAGTATTCTTCATGAAAATCCGGTAATTCTATGTAGAATGATACTGGGTGAAAAAAAACAGATATCCCCGGATATTCAGCCCCGGGAAGAACTGCCGAGAGAACGGCTTCTGTCGGAAGGACCGTCTGTGCTCTCCGATGCCGATCTCCTCTCCGTAATCCTCGGGTCCGGAATCAAAAACAAAAGTGTGTTCAAACTCGCGGAAGAAGTTTTAAAGATCCTTGATCAGGCAAACGGAAAGCCTGATATTAAAGAGCTGCTTTCTGTTCCAGGATTAGGAACAGCAAAAGCGGCATTGATTTCCGCGGTTATGGAGACGGCCAGGAGGATTTTTCAGCCTGATTACCGGAAAATCCGCCAGCCCGGCGACGTCTACACGATTGTTCAGCACTTCACCGACCGCAAGCAGGAGCATTTCATCACTCTTTCCCTGAACGGTGCGCAGGAGGTTCAGGCGGTCAGGACAGTTTCGGTGGGGCTCGTGAACAGAACCATTGTTCATCCCAGAGAAGTATTTGCCGATCCTCTGACCGACAGGGCCGCGTCCATTATCGTTGCTCATAATCATCCTTCCGGGCAGGTAGAACCCAGCAGCGAGGATGCTGAAGTAACGGAACGGCTGAAACAAGCCGGAGCTGTTCTTGGAATAAACCTATTAGATCACGTGATATTCAGTTCTCTCGGTTATTACAGCTTCTTGGAAGAAGGGCGGCTTTGATTCCGGAATTATGTAAAATCAGCGTCTAAATACCGCTCCTTGAATGTGGGTGATTCTCCGGCCATCTTTATGAATACATCCAGCGGAAGCACTTCAAACCGGGGGCTGAGTTTCTCCACGATACGGATCACCCGCTCGATATCACTGAAATTCCTTACGTGCATCAGGAGGAAGTAGGGACGGTCAGTGTTTATGTCGGCCAGTTCTTCTAAATCTAACGCGGCGTCCTCTTCGGTCTGGGTCGGCTGGAGATAATAGTCGTAGGATATAAAGGGAACGCCGTTCCTTACGGTAAAAGTGTAAGCCGGTCCGTAACCGTTCACAAAGCCTACCGCATCCGGCATGCCCCGGTAGTACGCGTCTACAATTTCTTTCGGCAGATCCGCGTTCCCCATATGAAAGAATCCTTCCGAGTAATCCATTATTTCAAAGACATTTAAATCAAGTTTATCCATTAATTCCCGGGCCGTCTGAATAATCCCCGGTAAATCCTTCTCCGGTATAGCCTTCGGATACATATATCCGGGGCCGGATAATGAACCGATGAAAAAATCGTTCGGTGTGGCCTGGGTATAAAAGAACTCCATCATTGCCGGAGCAAGCCAGTACCAGTTCATGGTAACCTCCCAGGCGTAGGGTATTTTACCCCTGCCGGGTTCCGTCCAGGCACCGATACCCAGGCAATCGGTCTGAATACAGGAGAGATACACCTTATTCTCTGCCGGATATTTCTTTCCGGGCTCAACATTGTGGTTATTCTTAAAGACAAACCCGGGTGTAGGAGGGATGTGACTGGAAAAACTCAAGTTGGGAAGGGAATGGAGCCCTTCAACCCGGTGTGAGAAACTGGATGCCAGTGTAACATGCTGCTCTTCGGTATCCTTTTTATATGAATGCCAGCCGAAAATGAGTGAACGCTCGTCCATTTCGGAAAATAATTTTCGGGCCAATTCATATTCTTCTCCGCTTGCCGGATTTGTGGATAGATCATTAAAAAACATTTTGTGCCGAATTCCCCAGTCCGCCACACCCGGTTTCATCACATTTCCGGCTTCTCCTCCCATCCATAAAATCGAGTTTTTACTGCATTTGTTCCAGTATCTTTCATACGCCCAGCGGTATATCTCCGCGTCGGTCTTTCCCCGGAAGATTGAACGGAGATCTTCGGTACAAGGAATACCGTTCCGTTCCATCATCGGTATAAGTTCTTCCGGAATCACAATAGAACGGAATATACCGGCAGCGGTAAAGGCGGTGATCAGGGAGGACCGAACCGCCTGATCCCACACAACATAGCCCTCGATATGATCACGGAAAACGGACAAAGCGGCTTCAATCCCGGCAAGTTTTTTAAAGGAATACATCCGCTTATCCCGGAGAAAATCATAAACACCCGGGGTAAAACGGAAATCCCAATTCGACGGATAAACAAAATAGAGGAGCGGACTGCCGGTGTTCACTAGACCCTGAATGCTGAGCAGACATGCTTTTTCCGGAAGGCCGCCCGTAAGCTCCCAGTCTTTATCTAATTCCATGACATAGGCCGCCCGGCTCCCTTTTCGCTTGTAGGTGTAGGTCAGCTTCTTTTTCCGGGTACTCCGTTCAACTTCGTGGACAAGAATTTCTCCGTCTTCGTCTAACCGGTACAAATGCTGGGCGGTAATTTCAGATTTTCCCTGAGAACTCCGGACAGAAAAGACTTCTTTTACCCGGAGTTCACCGTCCGAATGGTTATATTGAGGTGTCAGGTTTCTCTCCGAGCCTACGGGAAGAAAAATACCCATAAATACATTCGCAGGAAATGCCCGGTTATCAATTATAGAACGGGCAGATTCTAAAGTATTATTTTTGACGGGGAAAGAATGCGCCTCCCGGGCGGTAAATGTTCCCCGTCCCCAGTTTCTGGTTATAGAATATTCCGATTCTGATGCATTTATCTCCATGATCAAACCGGAAAATCTTCCGATATCGCTGCTTTTGTCTCTGACTAATTCCCACTCACCGGCAAAATCTCTGTAATCCATTTTTTCCATCCTTAGAACTGAATATATACAATAATTGAAACAACTTACACCGTTAAAATCGGAAGTTCTTAGAAAGTAAGAGTGAAATTATGATTTAGTTAAAATTATAGGAACAGCAAATCCCGGTCAACTCTTTTTGTGATTGAGAAGCGGCCATAATTTCATATAATATATAAATTTAGATCGGGTTGACCGGGAATTGCCGCATATTTTTTTTCGCGGAAAAACGGCGATTTCTGGTGATCCCGATTTATGTAATCGCTTGTAATAAAACAATTTATCAATTTTATTGCGAATGTGATCACCGGAAATCGCTGTTATAAGAAGGGGTATGCGCAAATTATGATGTTCCGGTGGATGTTTTGGACTGAAATTCCACGAAAATATTCGTTCCTGCCTCCCCGTTTATTCCTATTTTCCCGTTCAGCCTGTCCTCCGCCAGAACCCTTATTAGATCAAGCCCGATGCCTTCTCTGCTCTTGCAGGTGTTGTCTATTCCTTTCCCGTTGTCCCGTATACACAGGCGGATAACATTTCCGGGCAGATATCTGCACATAATGATGATTTCCGGATCCTCCGGGGTGTCTTCCTGGAAAGCATACTTTATCGCGTTGGTAACGGCTTCGTTAATGATAAGCCCCAACGTTTCCGCTTCCCTCACGGTGACCGAGACTTTATCGATTTTTACCTTCATTTCCACATGTTTGTTACCTACCTGGGAATCAGAAAGACGCTTAATCAGCTGCGCGGCGTACTGGGGAAAATCGATTTCACTCCTTCCCCTGCACAATAAAAAATCCTGTACCGAAGAGAGAGCAAATATACGTTCCTGGCAGTTTGAAAAAACTTCCCTGCTTTCAGGATCAGACACTTTTCTTCCCTCAAGAGACAGCAGACTGGAAACGAACTGAAAATCATTCTTCATCCGGTGACGCATCTCGATGACCAGAACATCTTCATCCCGGTATTTACGGTACCGGGCGGCTCTTTTGGTGAGCAGAAGGATAAGCAAACTTCCGGCTATGCCGCTTGCGGCGGCTGCTGTCATACACCACGGATAACAGGGCAGAAGCAGTATCGCCGCCGCGAGGACAACTCCATTTATCAAGGACAACAGGATAGAAAAAGAAGGCAAAACCGCGGCGGATACCAGCAGCACCGCGGGAAGAAGCGGAAGAAACTGCTGGGAGCTGCCGGGGAAAAAATATATCAGCGCCCAAAAAAATATTAAAACTGTCAAGGAAACAATAATTATAAACCGGTTATTCTGTTTTACACTTTCCACCTTCTGTTTTTCCCCGATCCGGTCCAGACATCGATAAGACCTTCTCTTACTGCGTATTTTACGAGACCCACATAAGAATCCACACCGATTTTTTCCATAATGTTTTTTCTATGAATATCCACGGTTTTCCTGCTGATTCCAAGAAGCTGGGCTATTTCTTTGGAAGAAAATTCCTCGCAGAACAGCTGGAAAACCTGTTTTTCCCGGTGAGTAAGTCTTGTATAAGGGTTGTCTTTTTCCCGGGAAGACCCGTTGGCCATAAGGTCTTCTATTATAAAATCATTTATTTCGGGGCTTAAATAAAGATGATTTTTAATTACGGTTTTTATAGCCAGGAGCAATTCGTCGAATGCTCCCTCTTTTATTATGTATCCCGACGCTCCCGCCTTCAAGCCCTCAAGAACATACCGACGGTCGGGGTAACTTGAGAGGATCAGGATCTTTTTTTCGGGACAGTCCTCTTTTATAATCCGGGTAGCTTCTATGCCGTTCAAATTCGGCATTTCGATATCCATTATTATGATATCCGCGGAGGTTTCTTTCGCCAGCTTGACTGCTTCGACACCGTCTCCGGCCTGTCCGATTACATCGAATTCCGGTTCGTTCCGCATCAAAGCTTGGAGGCCGTCGCATAACAATTTTTCATCATCGGCGACCAGGAGCTTGTAAACCATGGCCATCCCTTCATTTACATAATTAAATATGGTAAATTTTACTTGGTTTATTGCTTTTATTAAAACATGATACCAGATATTTGAATATAGGGAAATTCCATACGCATCTTACGTTTTTCCTTATGTAAAAGATCCGTGATAAATTCAATATTTTTTGATATAATTAAGTCCTATATTGGAGGAATATTCATGAAAAAGACATCCGCCCTAAGGGGATTCACCGCTCTTGTAATATTATGCTGTCTTTTTTTCCTGAACAGCTGCGGAAGTAAACCCGTACATACGGAGAACACATATACAAAAGAAGATGCGCTTTTAGTAAGCCATGTAACCGGTGGTATCATTGATCCGGGATCTGTTATCGCGGTCCGATTTGTGGAACCTCCCAAGAGCTCGGTCAGGGACCGTGCATTAAAATCCAATCCTTTTTCATTTTCTCCGGATATTAGGGGCAAGGCAGCATGGACGGAAGATGATACCCTTGTTTTTAAACCGGTAAAACCTTTAAAAGAGCGTTCTGCCTACACGGGCGTCCTGGATTTGAGCTTTCTCGAAGAGAAAGCCGCGGGAAAGGAAAGTATAGAGTTTTCATTCTCCACAATGGGCACCGAAATTACCGGTTTTACCGGTGAGTTCATCACGGAAAAAAGTGATTCCCCGGAGGATGTCCGCTACTCGGGAGAGTTTTCTCTCAATTTTTTTAAGGATCCTGAAATTTTAAGCCGGGCCATTCAATTAAATGTTAACGGAAAAGAAGTACCGGTAGAAATTGCTCCCCAAAACAAAGAAACGGGGCTGTATAAATTTTCATCGTCCCTTATTGCCCGGAATACTGAACGGAAGGAGGTACGGGTTACCTTTAAAAAAGAACTTGGTCTTTCCGACACTTACGTAAACACTGCCTATCTCGAACCCATTGATGTGTTTACCGTCACGGATATAAAGATGAATGACGAGGGAAGGTCGGCAGGCATACAGGTTAAATTTACCGATCAGCTTGACACTTCCCAAAACATAGAAGGGCTCATCTCGGTGGAACCCTACGAACCGGTTTCTATTAAAACGTATGGAAAGGATGTCTACCTGCAGGGTGATTTCAAACGGGGAGAAAAATATACGGTCAATGTCCGGAAGAATATCAAGAGCAGCAGGGGAACAAAAACAGCGGAGCAGGTTTCAGCCGATGTAGAAATCGAAGATGTCAAACCTCAGATGGAATTCATCCATTCAGGAGTCTTCCTCCCTTCAACAGGAAACAGCCGGATCTACCTGAAAACAGTAAATCTCCGGAAAATTGATGTTTCAGTAATCCAGGTTTTTGAAAATAACCTGGGACAATTCCTGCAGACTGAGCAGCTCTCATCAAGCAGCGACAGGAATTCTCAGTTCAACTATCAGTACGTAAACCGGGTGGGAGTCCCGATTGCCGAAACCGAACTAACTATCGGTGAAGAAAAAAACAAGTGGCTTGTTCAGGAACTTGATCTCTCCTCGCTAATCGATCCGGAAGAAAAGGGGCTCTATCTGGTGAGCGTAACCTTTGACCGGGAGGATATGATTTATCCCTTAGATGAAGAACAGCGGTACTACCATGGCGATGATTATTACAGCAATCCAAACTCCCGGGGATACCTTTACACAAACGGAAGAATTTACAAGCCGGTAATGGTTAGTGATATCGGCCTGACCTGGAAGGCGGGAAGCCGGGAACACGCGGTTTATGCTACCGATCTAATCACCGCGTCACCTCTTCAAGGGGTCCGCGTCACTTTAAGGACATACCAGAATCAGATCATTGCCCAGGGAATTACCGACAGCGACGGCACCGTGACCTTCGGAGACATAGACCGGAACGCCTTTTACATGACCGGTGAACGGGGAAATCAGCGGAGTGTTGTAAAAGCCAACGAAATGGCCTGGAACCTGTCCAGCTTCAATACCGGAGGATCCGCCGCCGGTGACAGAGGAACAAGAGCCTTCCTGTATACGGACCGGGGAGTTTACCGGCCGGGGGATACGGTCCAGCTGGGAGTTATTGTGCGGAACAGGGATAACACCTTCCCGGATGATCATCCCGTCGAACTTACCGTCTATAACCCGCAGGGACAGGTATACTCGGAAACAACAACCACATCCGGCAAGGACGGATTTTATCATTTTGAAATCACAACCCAGGAGGCGGATCCGACTGGTACATGGACCGCCTATGTCACGGCCGGAAGCGAAACATTCAGCACCAAAATAAGGATAGAAACCATAGTGCCCAACCGGCTGAAGGTCAACCTTTCCCCGGTACCGGAAGGGCTGGATTGGCGAGATGATGATGTGGATATTACCCTTTCATCATCCTATCTATTCGGCGCGCCGGCCGCTTCTCTGGAGGCGGAAATAGACGCGGAGATCCAGAGCAGAGAAAAAAGTTTCGAGGGGTATCCCGGATTCCGGTTTTCATCCGAAATATCGTCACCTCCCCGGTTTGATCAGTCGGTTTTCCGGGGGAATTTAAGCCCCCAGGGCACCGCTCAGGTTTCTTTGAGCCTTCCATCCTTTTCCGGCGCGCCATCGGCCCTGGATCTTGTTCTCCATGCCAGGGTACTCGAAAAAGGGGGAAGGGCAGTCCATCAGGTGCGCTCGGTACCAGTGAATCCGTACCGGTATTACGCGGGGGTTAAGAAACCGGAAATGAAATACGGATATGCCCAAATCGGCTCAAGTTTCGAATTTCCGTACATCCTGGTTGATTCGGAAGGAAATCCGGCGTCGGGAAAATCTTTATCATACCGTATCTACCGGAATGAACGGTACTGGTGGTGGGAATACGATTCATACGATGAGTATAAGGCACGGTATAAAAGCGACAGCTACACCGAACTCATCAAGGAAGGAACCGTTATCTCAAAACAGAAACCGGGCACGATATCCTTTGCTCCGGAACAATGGGGTGAATATTATGCAGAGGTGGTTTATCCCGGTACAGGTGAGGACGGTTCGGGACATTCCGCGGGATTTTTCTTCCGGGCATCGGCATGGTCGGATCAGCCCGCCGGGGCTGATGAAGGGACCCTTTCCATCACCACGGACAAGGAATCCTACAATCCGGGAGAAATCGCGGAGATTACCATGATTACCCCCGATGAAGGCAGAATACTGCTCACATTGGAACGGGACGGCAAAATAATATCTTCTCAATGGCGGGACCCCGCCCGGGGGGAAACAAAGATAAGTATTCCGATAAGCAGAGATATGCTCCCAACCACCTATGCGGCGGTCTCCCTGATACAACCTCACGGACAATCCGAAAACGACCGGCCCATCAGGATGTACGGAATCGTACCGCTTAATGTTATCGATCCGCAGACAAAACAGGAGCTTTCGATTATTACGGAACCGGTTATTGAACCGGATACCGATTTTTATGTCACCGTGCAGACCAAATCGGGCCGTCCTACCCAGTTTACCCTTGCCGTAGTTGATGAAGGGCTGCTCGATCTTACCAACTTTCCGACTCCCGATCCCTGGTCTGAGTTCTACAGTAAACAGCGGCTTTCGGTCCGTTCCTATGACCTTTTCTCCCAAGTAATCGGTGTTTTTAAGGGGGATGTGTTTAAGACCTTCTCTATCGGCGGCGGTGAAGGCGAAATGATGATGGCTCCGGAAGAAGGCGCGGAGGCGGAGCGGAGCAGAAGATTCGAACCTGTAGCCCTTTTCAAGGGTCCCCTTAAAACTGATCCCTCCGGAAAAGCGGTCGTCAAGTTTCACATGCCCAATTACGTGGGTTCAGTCAGAATTATGGCTGTCTCAGCATCCGGAGACGCGTACGGTTCAGCTTCAAAAGCGGTACCTGTCAGATCCGATGTTGTGATGCTGCCTACCCTTCCCCGGGTTCTAGGTCCGGGAGAGGAAGCGATAGTGCCGATTAACCTGTTTGCCCTTGCCGGGAACCTGGGTCCGGTAACCGTCAGAGTCCGGGCGGAAGGTCCTGTCAATTTTTCCGGAAGTACGTACCGGACCGTGTGGATCGATAAGGATGAGGAACGGGACGTATTTTTCGATCTGGAAACGGAAAACGCGGTCGGACCCGCGAAAATATTTATCACCCTTGATTACGGGAATAAAACAGCCCAGACGGTTATACCGATAAACGTCAGAGCATCTTCTACTCCCCTTACCCTTTGGTCTGAAGGCAGGGTGGAGCCGGACAACCGGACAAGCTTGTCATTACCCGAAGAAGGAATAAAAGGAAGCAATAAGGCAGTCCTGACGATACATAAACGGGAAAACCTGCATTTGAGTCATCGATACAACTGGCTGATACGGTACCCATACGGATGTATTGAACAGACAGTTTCCGCGGTTTTTCCTCAACTGTATCTTAAGGACTTTATTTCTGCGGATAATGATGAATCCTCCGAAATCGACCGGAACATAAACGAAGCGATTAAAGCATTGAGGAAATTTCAGCTTCCCTCCGGAGGCTTCACATACTGGCCGGGACGATCCGAACCTTCCTCGTGGGGCACGAATTATGCGGGCCACTTCCTCATAGAGGCTTCCGTATTAGGATATCACGTACCGAAAGACATGATCAGTAATTGGCTCAGATTCCAAAATAACGCCGCCTTGAGCAGCCGCGATGATTTAACCACCAGGCTTTACCGTCTTTACCTTTTGGCGCTTTCCGGTGAAGGTGCGGTAGGAGCCATGAATCTGATAAAAGAAAACAGTCTTCATGAATTGAGAACCGTGGAGCGGTGGATGCTGGCATCATCCTATTATCTTACAGGAATGGAGAACACCGCTGATACCATCCTCCGGAATGCCGGGATCGAAGTGGAACAGTATCAGGAGTTCGGGGGTACCTACGGGTCCACCCTCCGGGATCAAGCAATCATTCTGGAACAGGCCGTCATGATGGAGCGGTCCTATACGGCGGATCTGTTATTTGAGTCGGTTTCCGAAATCATTGCCGGTAGCCGATGGCTCAGCACTCAGGAAACCGGGTATTCTCTGCTTGCCATGGGGAAATATCTTGAATCGATGCGTGTTGACGGTGATTTACTGGCAGGCACTATTATCCTTCCCGACGGACGGGAGATACCGTTTTCTACAAGGGAATCGGTTTATAAAAAGGATCTTACCGAATATCTCTACAACGGCGGAGCCGTTTCCACCGGGAACAGAAAATCCGTCACCGTGGAGATTGATCCGATTACTTCCGCAGCCCGGGTATTTCCGGTACTGCAGTGGGAAGGTCTTCCCCTAAAACCGGAATTTCTTGATGAATCAAAAAACATCGATTTGACGGTAAACTGGTATGATAATGAAGGAAGGAAAGTCGATGTTACAGGACTCACCCAGGGGAAGGAGTTTTGGGCTCGGATAACGGTCCAGCGTCCGGCAACCAATAGAATCTTTATGGAGGAACTTGCCTTAACCCAGATGATTCCATCCGGCTGGGAGATCATCAACACCAGGCTAACCGGAGAGGAAAACCCGTGGTGGATGCGGCAGTTCAGTATGGGCAGTTTTGATTACATGGATATAAGAGATGACCGGGTATCCTGGTTTTTTGATATGCCGTCGCATACCAGCAGCCTGGATTTTGTTTTCAAGGTACAGGCCGTAACCGCGGGAACCTTCTTCCTTCCGCCGACCAGCGCGGAAGCTATGTACCGGAAAGAAGACTACTACGCGGTACTGGGCGGCCGGTATATTACGGTTAAGGAGCGGGAATAACGGCGTTGAATTTTCCTAAAACCCCTATACTCATCTATAAGGCGTTCCTGCTTTTAGCAGGATCCGCCTTGATCATACTATTATACATTCTTTTGATACCTCTGCCCCCCGGTCCTTTTCCGGAGGACTACAGCCTGGTGGTGCAAAGCCGGGACGGTCAGGTACTCCGGGTATATTTAAACAGTGAAGAACAGTGGATACTGCCGCCGCGGGAACAGAATATGATACCGGAGAAACTGATTACCTGCGTCACCCGGTTCGAGGACAGGTATTTCTACCGCCATCCCGGTGTTAATCCGGGAGCTATAGTCCGGGCTATTTACCAGAATCTGACATCGGGAGAACGGATAAGCGGAGCCAGCACCATAACGATGCAGATCACTCGTCTAATAAAACCCAAACGGCGTACTGTCCCGAACAAGCTTCTTGAGATGCTTCAGGCCCTTAAAATAGAACTCTTGTACACCAAAAATGAAATAATGGCTCTGTATATGAACCACGCGCCGTACGGCGGCAATATCTACGGCTACAGAACCGCGTCATACCGGTACTACGGGAAGGAACCTGCAGAACTCACCTGGGCGGAGGCGGCTACGCTGGCCGTTCTCCCGAATGCTCCGGGTCTTATTTCCCCGGAAACAGCGCCGGAAGCCCTGCAGATAAAACGGAACCGGCTGCTTAAATCCCTCTACTCAGGAGGGATCCTTGATGATGAAACTCTTAAACTGGCCCTGACAGAGCCTATCCCGGAAGGGGTTATTCCGTTTCCGGTTACCGCTCCCCATTTAGCTGACCGGGTGAGAAGGGAGACGGGAAAAACCTCCGGATATCTGGTCACTACCGTGGATTATACCATCCAAAAAGGACTGGAGAGGATGCTTAAATACCATGCCGGATATCTGTCCAGACTGGGCATAAAAAATTCATTCGCCTTGATCATTGAGAATGAAACCGGAGCGGTAAGGGGATACGCCGGAAGTCAGGATTTTTTTAACGATGATACACAGGGACAAATTGACGGAATAACCTCTCTCCGTTCCACAGGATCCCTGCTGAAACCCTTCCTTTACGCCTTAGCAATGGATGAAGGTCAGCTGCTGCCCGAAACCCGGATTATTGATATTCCATCCCAGTTCGGGGCATTTTCGCCGAAAAATATGAATCAGGAGTATTCCGGCCTTGCTACTGTTGAACGGGCATTAATCCAATCCCTTAACGTTCCCGCCGTAAGAATCCTTCATGAATACGGTTTGGAAGGATTTTATTATTTTCTTGAGCATGCGGGGATTTCAACCTTGTTCCGCCGCCCTCAGGATTACGGTCTGCCTCTCATACTGGGGGGAGCAGAAGCACGGGGAGATGAAATAGCGGAATTGTTCAGAGGTCTGGCTAAGGGCGGAGAATTTGGTCCAATCCACTACATCGAAGGTACATCGTCAGAAAATAATACCCGCCTAATTAGTCCGGGGGCCGCCTACCTTACGCTGGAAATACTAAAAGAGGTAAAACGCCCCGGTTCCGAAGCATTCTGGAACCGGTACACAGGAGCCGCTCCCCTCGCCTGGAAAACAGGAACGAGTTACGGGCAGCGGGACGCCTGGGCAGCCGGAGTTAATCCGGAATGGACCATTGTTACATGGTCGGGGAATTTCACCGGGGAAGAAAACCCGAATTTAACAAGCACCTCGGAAGCGGGGAAACTGCTCTTTGATATTTTCAATTTTGTTACCGAAGGAGAGAACCCCGCATGGTTTTTACCTCCTGAAGGTGAGCTTGTCCCGGTAAAAACGTGTTTAGAAACGGGATACCGGGCAGGCAGGTATTGTGACAGAACCACCGTCGTCATGGCCCCAGGGGCAGCTCAATACATCACTGAATGTCCATATCATTCCAGGATTTATGTCACGGAAGATGAGCAGTTCCGGGTAACGTCACTTTGCTGGGAACCCGGAAATTATAAACCGCTCAACGTACTCGTATATCCTCCGGGAGTATCGTATTTCCTGAGCAGAAGCGGTACCGGAACAGATACAATCCCGCCGCTGAAAGAGGGATGCGCCGGTACCGCGGCAAATCCGCTGGAAATTATTTATCCCGCGGAGGGAGCACATCTGTATATCCCCAGGGAACTTACCGGAGAACTGCAGAAAATACCGGTTAGAGCTGCCCACCGGGAAGAAGGGAGGAAGATATTCTGGTATTTAAATGGAGAGTACCTCGGGACAACCCTTTCGGATCATTCCAAACCGTTGGTATTCAGCCCCGGACTACAGCATCTTGAACTGGTGGACGACACGGGAAATAGAGCGAAGGTGAGTTTTTCAATCGACTTAAAACGGGAATAGGATCTACTGCTTAAGCAGTGCCGAGATGTTCCTCCATGTCTTGTTCCTGGAACCCTGGAATTCGCTGGTTTCCGGATTATTTATGAATGAGATGAGTTCTTCCGCCTGTTCTATTAGATGCCCATACGTTTCAATCATCATGTCTACTACATCAATATCCGACTGTACCGTAAAGTAGGCTTTAAGTTCGGTTACTTTTGTCTGTTCAGTTTTAAGTCTGTCAATAGTTTCCCGGGCAAAATCAGCGGCTGTTTTTCCGTCATAGACCAGGCCTACATAGGCATCCCCTACCGCGCATAGACTCATATAGGCAAAATACATGCTCGAAGGCGCCATCGTAGCTAACACACTCAAACCGTCTTTGGTCGACACCGCCTCCGTCTCTTGTGCCGGAAGCAATACAGCAGCCGATATCAGCAAAAGTAAAACGCACTGTATCTTTTTCATCAATGATCTCCTTATTGGGGTACGTTGAACACCCCTTCTTTTAATTGAGGATAATCTTTATACGCGGAGCTGAGTGCCTCTTTTCCCGCCATGACACTGAAATATCCGTTATTCAATCCACCGGACAGCTGTTCCGCTGTCTCCCTGATATGGTGTGCCTCAGCGTCTAAGAGAATTTCCCGTTTCTGCTGTCTTAGTTCATCACTTATGCCGTAAAGAGCCCTTCGGAAGGCTACCGCCCCTTTTTCTGCCGGAGACATTGGACGGGTATCCCTTCCCACAGTACCTATTTTCGCCAGCCGGAGAGATTCTTCAAGATCGGTATCGTTCCCTGCCGACCGGAGGCTTGCTTTAAATGCTTCCAAAGTTGGAACGATGTTCGGATCCCGGTAGGAGGCATATGTAAACATCTGTTCCAACCCGTTAGAGGCCGCGAATGCTCCGTATGCGCCGCCCTGCATCCTGATAGCTTCCCAGAGAAAACCGGTTTTTAAAAGATGGGCAAGCAGATATTCATAGGGATATTCCCGGGACAGATATGATTTTCCGGGGATACCGAATCCGACATACCCAACATTAGAAGGGATGATAAGCGATTCACCCTTATTGATTTTATCTATATCGGGCGAGCCGCCGGTGAACAGTTCCTTCATGGCTCCCCGCAGGGAAATATTTTCCAGAGAGGCACTTATATCGTCCTCGGAAGACTTCCGGGGGAGCATTTGCGCCGCCTCTTCTAATAACGGCAGAGCTGACCGGACCATATCGGATTCACCGGTGACGTTAATCAACAGATTCTCCCTGGTCATGGTTCTTTTTCTGAGAGCCTTTAATACGGAACAGAACATATCTACCGATTTGGAAAAATCAAGACTGTGCAGGAAGAAGAGCTGACTTATTCCTTTCCAGCGTTCCTCGGTCCGTTCTGCCAGGGAAAAACAGCGGGCTATCCGGTGATTGACGAAAGAATGGCCCGACGGCATTACCGCTGATGTAAAATCGCTCCTCATCTCCAGCAGGATGTCTTTAATCCGGTTTTGGTCATTGAAATCAGCTTCCGCGAGGAGGCTGCCAAGCAGCCGTATAGATTCTTCCGCGGTCTTATCAAGCATCCTCATTCTGAAACTTAAATACCCTTTCGGCTGATTATCTTTAAGGGTGGTGGCTGTCTCAAGATGGGTCCCGAACCCGCCGGTTAAAAGGGATAATTCCCTGGCAATTTGGTCGTAGGGTTTTCCGGGAAGCCCTGTTCCGGTTACCGAGGCTCCAAGGGCGGGCAGAAACCAGGAGAGGGTGTCATCAAGACCGGTTACATCAAATAAAAATTCCACATAAAGAATTCTATTTGTATAAAATTCATGGGTGTAAACCGGAGTATCTCCCAAGGATTGTTGTTCCGACGGGATTTTTTCAACTTGCCGAGGGAGATCATCGGCATGAAGGCTGGGAATTTTTGCCGCGTCCTCTTTTTTATCCGGTGTCTGTTGGTACTCAGCCAGTTTTTTCTGCCGCTCCTTAAGTTCCTCCAATTCCGATTTTGTCATCCTGCTGCTTATATTTGCCAATTCAGTTTCGGTGTCTTTTCTTTCGCGGTCCGCCATTTCAGGATCGGGTTGGACAATTAACGTAGTCCGGTGAGGATTATCAATAAGGTATTTTTTGATTAACTCTTCAAAGTAGGATCCCCCTGAGTTCACCAGGGAGCGGATGCGCTGCATATGTCGCGCAAAGACCATGGTATGAACAGGCGTCTCTCCGTGCAGCCAGCCCCGGAGAGACCGCCGCATCAGTCTAAGTCCAAAATGCGATTTTATTTCCCGGTGTCTAAATTCGAATGTCCGGAGAGCAGCCTCAAGAATATCCGGGTCTATACCGTCTGAAGCTAACTTGCTTAAAACGGAAAAAATTAAATCCTCGAGCTCCTTCTGCTTGTCGGGATCTGTTCCCCGGATACCCGCGGAAAAAACCAGTTCACGGAGGTCGGTTTCCATTCCGGTAGGCGGTGACAGGTCTTCACCAAGACCCGAATCAATAAGGGCCTTTTTTAACGGGGAGCCCGAATTCCCGAGGAGAATTTCCGATAATAATTCCAGAGACAGTGCTGTTTCAGCGTCGGTGACTGGAGGGAGAAGCCAGTTAACTGTTATTGAAGATTTGCCGGCGACAGTACTATCCGGCTCAACAGGATAGGCAACTTCTTGCGTCCGCGGCTCACTCCATCTCGGCTGAATCGGAACTTCATTATCCCTGGAGCGCCGGGTAAACCGGCTTAGGAATTCATTATTTAAAAAGGAAAGGTATTTTTCCGTGGGTATATTTCCGTACAGGAAAATCTTGGTATTTGACGGATGGTAATAAGTTTTATGAAATTCAATAAACTGCTCATAAGTAAGTTCATCAATATGCGCCGGATCTCCGCCGGAATCATGATGATAAACCGTATCCGGAAACAAGGATCTTACTGCCCAGTCCGAAGCGATGCTGTCATGACTGGCGTAGTTCCCCTGCATCTCATTATACACGATACCGACTTTATGGAGCTTGCCGGTTTCATCAACCTCGATCCGGTGACCTTCCTGGGAAAACATCTCGCTTTTTAAAAGGGGAAAAAAGACGGCATCACCGTACACCTTCATCAGGTTAAAAAGGTCTTTTTCAACCGTGCTTGACGCGGGGTATACCGTTTTATCAGGGAATGTCATAGCATTCAGAAAAGTATTCATACTCCCTTTGAGTAAAAGGAGAAACGGATCTTTTACCGGATACTTTTCCGATCCGGAAAGCACAGTATGCTCTAAAATATGAGCTACCCCGGTATCGTCCCGGGGAAGAGTTTTAAACGTGAACGCAAAGAGGTTATCCCGGTCGTCACATTGCACGTGAAAAACCTCGCATCCTGTTTTCTCATGGACAGCTGTTATTCCGGTGCCGCGGTATTCCTCCAGGGGTGTTACATCTTTTACAGTAAATCCGTCTATAGACATTCCGGGTTTAATCACTATTTTCCTCCGCGTTCTTTTCCATAGTTTAGTGAAGTGGATAAAGGGTATCAAGTGAATAATCAACATGATAAGATATCATTCTATGAATCAGGATCAAGTTAAAGAAAAGTTACTTTTATTAAAAGATGATATAGAAGAATTTACCGTAATATTCTCCGGTAAGGAGAGTAAGAGGACCAACGGACTGTATCATCCGGATACCAGAGAAATAATCATCCATAACCGGAATTTTAACGAGGATGGACCGCTGATGTATACCGCGGTGCATGAATTCGCTCACCATGTCCATTTTACAACTTCTCCCGTACCGATTTCAGCAAAAGCGCATACAATAGAATTCCGGTCCATTTTTCATGATCTATTAAAGAAGGCGGAAGAAGTCGGCATCTATTCGAATATATTTGAATCAAACCAGGAGTTTCGTACCCTTACCCAAGAAATTCAGGAAAAATTTCTTACCGGGAACGGCGAACTGATGAAGGAGTTCGGGGGAACTCTTATCAGGGCGGCGGAACTCTGCAGAAAGTACGATGCCCGTTTCGAAGATTACATTGAGAGGACCCTTAAGCTGGACATCGGAACAGCCAGGACGCTGATGAAGGTAAAGAATATGAATTTCAGCCCGGCCTTAGGTTTTGAAAACATGAAAACCCTGTCTTCCATCCGGAACGAAGAAAAGAGAAAGGAGGCGGAAAACGCCCTTCGTTCAGGAAAAACCCCTTCCGAGATCAAGTATCAGCTTAAAAATAAGGAAACAGATCCCGCTTCTCAGTTGTCATCGGAAAAAAAGAGGATCGAGCGGACAATAAAGAGTCTTTCTGCCAGACTAGAAGTTATCGAAAAGAAACTGGCTGATTTGGATCAAATTGCTTAATAAACCGGATATTCGTTGTCATTCGTGTTGTATTTTCATATTATTAGTACCGGAGATAAAATATGAAAACAAAAGTTGATTACGAATTAGTAGAGGGAAATGATATCGGTCTTGATCTGAAAGTTTATGCATTATCCACCTGCGCGTTCTGCAAACGGGCCTTAGCTTATCTCAAAGAAAAAAACCTACAGTTTCAGTTTGTTTACGTGGATAATCTTAATCCTGAAGATAAGAGAAATTTAAAAGACGAGCTGAAAAAGAAATATAAAAATGTGCCTGTTTTTCCCGTTCTGACAATCGATGAAAAAGAACATATTTCAGGATTCAGACCCGAAGAATGGGAGAAAAAGCTTTTTGGATAGGATGTATTATGATTAAGAAAAAATCAAAAGAAGATACCCGTAAATTTGTGGAAATGGCGGCGAATCACAACGGCTGGAAACTCAACCGGGACAAAGAGTTTCTGGAGATGCTCATTGAAGGACTGACAATAAATCAAAATAGATACGGTCAATACTTCTGCCCCTGCAGGGATTCATGGGGGACAATAGAGAAAGATAAAGATATCGTTTGTCCCTGCGATTATTGTGTTCCGGACCAGAAAGATTACGGTCATTGCTACTGCGGACTTTTTCTTACCAAAGAGTTCTACAATAGCGGAAAAGAAACCAAGAGCATTCCTGAAAGGCGGGACCAGAGCCGTTTTCCATAAAACTCAGCTCTTTTTAAGACCGGCAAGTACTCCTTCAGCCTCCTCAACTATTCTCCGTAAATCGCTTTTAATACCGGTAAACACGGTCTCCGCGTTCTCTCCCTCTCCGTTCCTGGCAGCGGCTTCTAAGTTTCTGCAGTTTTCAAGCGTCGAAGTTAAATCGAGCGTTCCGGCAGAGTTAGCTAAGGAATGTGCTGTTTTTGCTACAGCTTCGTAATTTTGTTCCCGAGAAGCAGTCTCAATAATCTCTAATCTTTCAGGAGTTTCCTGGATAAAAATGGATAATATTTCTGCCAATATTTCCCGTGGTCCATCGTAGTTGTTTACAAAAAGCATTATTGATTCTCTATCCATTTTTAAATCCTCATCTATCAGAATACTTTAATCATATCTATAGTATAGTTCACCTGTTTTAAATATCAATAAAAAAGGAACAAAAAATAGGCAGCGTAAAACCGCAAAATAAAAAAACCCCCAGGGGAAAGGAGGTAAAAACCCCTGGGGGAAAGCACATACAAAAATAAAAAATTAAAACTTATTTAATCTTGTCTATCTATTATAAAAAACAGATTAGCCGGAAAAAGGTAACATTTTTTTTAAAAAAATTTTGTGCCCTGTTTCATAGACAGGGTTGTAGTATTTCTCTCCACAAGGTAGACTATTTGAGACAATGAAGATTTTACATACCGCTGACTGGCATTTAGGAAGAATTTTTCACGGGATTCACCTAACGGAAGATCAATCATACATATTGCAGGATATTCTTGATATAGCTCTGGATGAACAGGTTGATGTAATTGTCATCGCAGGAGATATCTATGACCGGGCCGTTCCTCCGATTGAAGCGGTTCGGCTTTTGAACGAATTCATTTCCAAAGCCGCTTTAGAACACGGTATTCCGGTGATTATAATTGCGGGCAACCACGACAGCCCGGAACGGATGGGTTTCGGTTCAAAGATACTGGAAAGGAACAGTCTTCATATCCGGCATACGTTCACAAAAACACCTGAACCGGTTTTGCTGCATGATCAGTGGGGTCCGGTTGAGTTTGTCCCCCTTCCTTTTGTTGAGCCGGGAAAGGCCGGATACCTTCTCGGAGACGATACTATTTCCGATCATCAGAGTGCATTAAAAAGAGCCATCAGTTTGTATCAGCTGTCCGGGAATAGAACTGTTGCCGCGGCCCATTGTTATACCGCCGGTAACACGGAATCCGAATCCGAAAGGCCCCTTTTAATCGGAGGAGAGTATTCGGTTGGACACACCCTTTTTAACGGATTTTCATACACCGCTTTGGGTCACCTTCACCGGCCGCAAAAGGCAGGCGCGGAAAACATCCAGTATTCCGGTTCAATAATGCACTACTCTTTTGATGAAACAGATCATCCGAAGAGTATTATTCTCTGCACACTGGACAAAGAGGGATCAGTATCCGTCCGAAGAGAAAACCTGAATCCGAAAAAAAGGATCAGAAAGATATCCGGCTCCTTGAAGGAACTGCTGAAAGGCGCCGAATTGAACGGAAACGAGACGGGCCGGAATGATTATCTTTGCGTTCACTTAAAGGATCGCGGGCCTTTGTTCGATCCGTTAGGCAGATTAAGGGAGATTTATCCCAATATTCTGCACATAGAAAGGGATCAGTCCGCAATGACCAGCCGGGCGGAAAGTACCAGTGATCTCAGAAAAACAAGTGAAAAAAAGCTGTTTCAGTCTTTTTTTGAACAGACAGCAGGTTCTGCCATGACTGAAGAACAGGAAAAAATTTTCACCGATGTGATTGACGAGCTCAATAAAACCATCAGGGAGGGAAATTCTTAAAATTGAAACCCAGACTATTATCGATGAAGGCATTCGGACCTTTTACCGGAAAAACCGAAATTGATTTTTCTGAGCTCTGCAGTTCCGGGAATATTTTTCTGATATCAGGCCCTACCGGTTCGGGGAAAACTACTGTCCTAGATGCAGTATGTTATGCCCTTTACGGAGATACTTCCGGCATGGACCGAAGCGGAAAAGAGATGAGGAGCGATAGGTGTAAACCGGGAGATTTGACGGAAGTCTTGTATGAATTTGAACTCCGGGGGAGGATTTACCGGGTTCGGAGAAGACCGGAACAGGAAAAATTGAAGCTTCGCGGCGAAGGTTTTACTACCGCACCCCAGGAAGCTGTTATTTGGAAGATGGAGAACGATAAAGCGGTTCCCCTGGCGGAAAAATGGGCTAAGGTAACAGAAACGGTTGAAACATTGTTCGGAATGGGGAGCAGTCAATTCCGGCAGGTCGTTATTCTGCCCCAAGGTCAATTCAGAAAGCTGCTGCTGGCTAAATCGAATGAAAGAGAAGCGATCCTTCAGACTCTGTTTAAAACAGAATATTTTACCCGGATCGAAAACAAGCTGAAAGAGAAAGCGAGGGAAGTGTACGGAGAAATGCACACTCTCGCCTCGGAAAGAAAAGGTATACTGCAATCCGCAGGTGCCGAATCCGAAGAAGATATATCGAAGGATATAAATGAAAAAAAGGATTTAATAACGGAGCTTGTTCAGGAACTGGAATTGATAACAGAACGCGGAAGAGAAATAAACAAAGAATTTAACCAAGCGAAACGCATTTGGGATAGGTACACCGATCTTGAAACAGCCGGAAATCGGGTAAAAGAACTGCAGGAAAAAGAACCATATATCCGGAAATTGAAGCAAAAAACGGTTAAAGGAAAAAAGGCACTGAACCTTAAAGACATTGAAACAGCCGTGAAAGAGACTGAATCGGTTTTAACGGAAAAGAAGAGAATCCTTGAAACACTCTGCAGCAATGAAGAGACCGCTTTAAAGGAGAATGAACAGGCTCAGGCTAACCTTAGCAGAATAAAGGACAGCAAAGACAGAATAGATAGTTTCACCAAGGAGTTGTCATATTTAGTCCAGACAGAAACCGGCTTGAGAAAGCTTGAACAAGCGGAAGCAGCGTTAATCCAGCTTGAGACTGAATACAAGACCTCCCGGGAAGATAAAATTAAAACAGAACAAACTATAACCGAATTAGCGGCAACGAAGAAAAAAAACGAGCAGCTTTTAGTAGAAAACCGTAAGTCCGCGGCGGAACTCGAACGGCTTCGAATTGGGCAGCGTGCCGCATTAAGGAGGAGATCGCTTCAAAAAGAAATCCGTGAATTGCGGGAAGTTTTGGATTCTGACCGCGCAGAACTGGAAGCCGCGGTTATTCGGAAAGATAAAATTCAGCACGACTACGATTTACTTAATAAAAAAATTTCAAATCTTTTAACAGCACTACGAAATAATTTCGCGGCCGCTTTGGCGGAAACCCTTGCAGACGGAAAACCATGTCCGGTCTGCGGCTCAGAACATCATCCTAAACCGGCCGAAACGGGCCATAGGGACACAGAAACCGGCAGTATTGAGGAGTATCAGCAGACACTTAAAGACTTAAAAGAAAAACTAAAAGAGGCTTCCGAATTAGAAAAGGAGTACGATCGCAAAACCGCCGCCGGTGAATCAAAACTTGAGGCGTTATCTGAAGAGCTCAATGAAATCAGCGGAGATGGAGAGGCATTTTCTTTAGAAGAAATCCAAAACCGGTTAAGAGGCGCAGAGGAAGCTGAAGCAACCATCGAAACACTTACCGATGAAAACACCGGAATTGATAGGGAAATAAAAACATCAGAGGATCATTTTAAGACTTTGATCGGCAAAACAGAATCTGTTAAGACAGAGGTTAATCAGCAAAAAAAAATTATTAAAGAATTGGAAGGCGAGCTCCCGGAGGGAATCAGAACTCTGGAAGAGTTGACCGCCAAAAAGAAGGTAATTCAGGAGGAGATCGAGCAGTACAACACCGATTTTAAAGACGCTGAAAATATATGTCAAAAAGCTAATGATCATTTGGTTTCTCTTAGGGCTTCAAGACAGGCAGCAGAGGAAACATTCAAAAGCGCGGAGATCGGCAGGGACAAAAAGCGGGCCGAATTTTTAAAACGAATTATGGAAGAGGAATTTGAGAGTAGAGAGGAGTTCGAAGCTTCCCGACTAACTGAAAAGGAAATAGCTGACCTTGAAATGGAAACCGACCGGTACGACCGGGAATATCATTCCATTAATGATAGATTTATCCAGCTCAAGAAAGATTTAAAAGACACCGAAAAACCTGATCTGGAAAACCACGCGAAACTATCTGAACAGATACGGCAGGAAGAAATAAGTGTATCGAACCGGATCGGCATATTAAATAAAGAAGTTGATGAATCGGTAAAGCGGCTAAAAATACTTGAAGAAAAACAAAATGATTTGGACCGGGTTGAAAAATATTTTTCCAACATCGGACTTCTGTCCGACACAGCTTCAGGTAAAAACAGTTTAAAGATTACGTTTCACCGGTTTGTGCTGACAGCTCTTTTGGATGATATTTTAATCGCGGCCGGCAGCCGCCTTTCTATTATGAGTAAGGGCAGGTACAGTTTACAGCGCTACGGGGAAGCTGAAGACAAGAGGATCCAGTCCGGATTGGATATTGGTGTGTACGACGCTTACACCGGAACTTTGCGTGGAGTTGGGACGCTTTCCGGGGGAGAGAGTTTTTTGGCGGCTCTGTCCCTTGCCTTGGGTATGGCTGATGTGGTTCAGGGTTATTCGGGGGGAATTCAGCTTGACACAATTTTTGTTGATGAGGGCTTCGGCAGTCTTGATCCGGAAGCCCTGGAGGCGGCGATGTCTGCTCTTGTAGAACTTAAAGCCCGGGGCAGAATCATCGGCATAATATCTCATGTGGCCGACCTAAGGGAACGGATTGAAACACAGCTCCGGGTTACCCCTGGAAAAAACGGCAGTACAGCCGGTTTTATTTCGCCCTATTTTTCCCAAGCTGCCGAGTAATCCCGCATTTCAGGAGGCGGATGCCCCCCGAGACCGTACCCGTCGGTTCTTTCCGATACCCGGGCAAGAGGAATGAACCGCTTTTCGAATGTTTCTCCCTTTACTTTATATTCAAGAAAACCGAGAGAAGAATCTCCGTCTTTCCAATGATCTTCCCATTGCCCGAATGCTATGCCGGGCGCGTAAGTAAAGGTAATTCCTTCCCGTTTGATTTCGCGCATCCTGTGGATGTGACCCGTAATTACATCGGTAACGCCGGCGGCTTTAAAAATTTGCAATAGCTGTTCCCGCTCCGGTTTGTTAAGTCCGAAATACCAGCTGAGATATTGATCTTTTTGGGTGATGTCAAAACTCTCTTCATGAAGGTCATCGATAAACATAGCATAATGCATAATTACTACATGCCGGGAGGGGGTATTTTTTTCCGGAAGCTGCCTGAGCCACTCCCATAACCGGTCCTCTTCGGGAAGTTTCGATCCCAGCAGGATGTCGCAAAAGCCGGTAAACCTGATATTGCGGTGCAGGAAGGTCCAGTTAGACGTTCCAAAAACCTGTTCAAACTGCTGAAGCTGCGACGGTGTAATATTCAGCTCCAGATCCCTCCGGTCAGGATTGGGTCCGGGCTTTTGGGTGTGTTTATTTCCAGTATCCATATTTCCGGGAACAGCGTGGTAAGGAATATTGAGCGAATCCAGGTCCTCTTTCATCTCCTGGAGTTCCCATTTATGGATACTGCCGTCTCGGGTAAGATCTCCTCCAAGCAGGAGCAGTTCCGGCTTCAACTCCCGGATCTGCTTCTTTGCTGTGTTCCAATTCTCTTGAAAAGCCGGTTTAAAACGATATGACTTCGGCGAACCCGGCTGCATATCCGCGGCGTGTATGAATGTCCATTCCTGATTCATTTTTGCTTCCTTTATTAAACCGAAATGGGGTATCGGCCGTATTTTAAAGCTGCATCAATATATGCTTCTATTTTAGAGAAAAATTCCAGCATTTGCGCTCTGTCTTTTGTGGAATTTGTACCGGCATGGCCGCCGGTTGTGCGGAGGGCAAATCCGCCGCCGGAAGCGGCTTTTTTAACAGCATCCCGGACACTGTCTTTGACATCTTCAACACTCATCTCTAAAAATAGATTAGAGGGTATATTGCCTGACAGCATTATCCGGTCCCCCACCAGTCGTTTTGCCTCTCCCAGATCTACATCACCGAAAGGCGGAGATTCCAACGGTTCTATGTTATCAGTTCCTAAATCGGCAAATTTTTCCAGGTATTGACCCGAGTTTCCGTGGCAGTGAACACGGAGTTTCCCCCCGATGTCATGAATCATTGTATTTACCTGTTTGTCGTAGGGATGGATAAGTTCATCCCATTGATCAGGACCCATCCATGGGGGGATGAGCATTTCGTGAGCGGTTACTTGGAAGAACGGGCTCATTCCTTCATCTCCCATAGCACGAATAGTTGTTATCATTTGGCCGGTTATGTTTTCCAAATATCTGTGGACTAATTTGGTATCTGTCCGGAACCATATGTATACTTCTTCCATGGTGGCATTTCTGGTAAGCCAGCCTAGGGGATGAAATAATCCGACCAGGGGTATACCGCGATCTCCGACTTCTGTTGCGCCATTTTTGTATCCATCGGGATCGATGGGTAATTGGGGACGCGGAGCTTCGGCCAAACGGGTAAGATCGTCCAGTGAGCTGATGTAACGTTTTTCCCAGTGAAAATCCGAGGCGTTCAGCTCATCTTTATTGTGGCGGGTTATCGCGGTGAAATCTCCAGCGGGAGTTTTCCGGGTTCTTTTGATTCTTATATATCGGTCATCTTCTCCGATTTTTTCTTCTGTATAATCGGATGATAAACCGCAGAATCCCCAGTCCACACCGGGAACCCAGAGAAAATTATCAGCTTCATTTTCTATAAAATCAAGAATTCGTTTTGCTTCCGGAAATTCTTTTGCCGCGGGAGAAATCATCAATTCTATGGGTATTCTGTCGGGCTCTTCAAAATTCAGGGCTGTTAAAAGTCGTTCTCGGGATGTCATGGTTGCCTCCGGTTATATAATAACAGAGAAATTGAAATAGGCAAAGTGTTTTTGCGTATTGGTTGGATATGGCTAACGGCTGCCGGGGTTTGGCCGCGGATGGCGGTTTGGGTGTGAGACGGTGGCGGTAGGACCTCGGGCTGCCGGGGGGAAAGTGAACCGCCGGTTTGCGCGGGTTTTCGCGGATTGGCGGGTTGCGGGGCGAAAGCGGGTGAGACTGCCGGGGTTGGGCCGCGGTCGGCGGTTTGGGGGTGGACGGCAGGCGGTGTGACCTCGGGCTGCCGGGGAGAAAAGTGAACCGCGGGTTTGCGCGGGTTTTCGCGGAT
>CAYLLE010000037.1:0-26444 GCA_964384485.1 uncultured Spirochaetales bacterium
CTTCCGTTCTAATAGGGCTTGATGAGCGATCCTGTTTATAACCGCGTGCCTTACCCCCGGAAGATCGGGAGGGGCGAACCGGGTGTAATAATCCCGGATGGCCCGGCATGTGGGAGATACTTCCCCGGAATCTTCCCACCAAAAATCGTGGGAATGGGCCACAGCGGGAATTCCGGTTTCATCGATTATTTCATACAGTGCCTTCATGGCCGGTATGTTGTAGCCTACCGACTGCAGATTGTTGGGAATGATGCACCGGATCTTGTGCTCTTTTATGAGGCTGGTAAGTTTTGATTTAATAACTTCCGCCGCGGCGTGTATCTCTTCCATCAGGTCCGATTCGGAGGCGTAGTCGGTCAGTTCTACTGTTCCGTTTTTCAGGACGCGGTTTATAACCGGATGGAAGAGGGACAATTCCGGCACCGTATGGATTCCCGGAACATCGTCGTTTCCCGCGAAATAGTATACCCGGTGCCCCATATCCTCCAGGACAGCTTTCCATTTGTCTACTTCCAGGGAAACGCCGTCGGTTTTCCCCAGCTTGTTCTGAATAAACGCGATATTTGCCATCAGTATTCAATCCTTTCCCAGGTGTCCGGAGCCGCGTTCCCGAGGGTGTCCAGAATCACCGTGGATTTTCTTCCTTCTGTACCGCCGCACAGGAGGGGACCGCCGTTCCTAAGATGAGCGGTAAAGTTGGCTATGATACCCCAGTGAGTATACGGGAGCCCGCCGGTTTCGATCAGTTCGGTTTTCTTTTCCGTGGAGTGGAGGATTCTTCCCCCTTTAAGATCGGCAAGATGAATTATTCCGCGGGAGCCTTCTATCATCAGTCCTTCGGGCATCCCTGTTTCGGTCCAGGTGCTGTTCATGGTGACGAGTATTCCTCCGGCTGTCCGGAGCTGTATTGTGCCGGCCATCCGCTCAAAGATATAGCCTTCAGCAGTTCCCGGATTGATCCGGACTGAATCTATATCCCCGAAGAGGAAGTGAATCAAGTCTAACCGGTGGCTTGTGGGAAATTCGTCGTTTACCGATGCTCCGGTCACCTGTCCGAAGACACCTGTATCTATCAGCGCTTTAAGCTTTTCCACTGAGGGATAACCCCGCCGGTAATACGCCACCCCCAAAGACCGGCCGTACTGCTCCGCCGTTCTGATCATCTCTCTGCAGTCGGAATCGGAGAGAGCCATCGGTTTTTCCACCAGCACATGTTTTCCTGCCTTTAAAGCCGCCGCGGTATGTTCAGCGTGAAGGTGATGGGGGCTGGCGACGTAAACCGCGTTTATATCCTCCGATTCAAGCATAGCCTTAAGGTTTCCGACATAGATCCCCCCGTGCCGCCTTGCGAAGTCCTCCCCCGCGTCACGGTTCCGGCGGTGAACCAGCCGGAGCTCGGAATGGTCAACCCGGTACAGGGGCGGACCAGATTTCCGCTCGCATACGTCTCCGGCACCGATCACTCCCCAGGCAACCTTATCGATCATTCGGTCCTCCAATGCTTTCCAGAAAATCAAGCGACCGGTGTATCTCTTCCGAATCATCGGGGGGCATGGCATGATCCCTTCCGGGAATTACGCTGATGCCGGTCTTTACGCCCGATTCGGTGAGTTTCCGGTGCATTCTCCGGCTCTGTTCCGGCGGAACCAGATCATCATCTTCGCCGTGGATAAAATAATGGGGCACACTGTTCCTGCCGGCATAAAAAATCGGGCTTAAATCCCTAAGTTCCCCTTCTTTCCCCGCGGACAGTTCACCCACTATCCTTGTAACGGTATCCCGGTACCGGCTGTGCACCCCTTCCAGGGCGGCGTAATAGGGCAGGTCGAAGACTCCGCACCAGGAAACCACTCCGTTCGGGACCTCCGGACCATTGCCGGATGCCCGGTGGGCGTAAAGTGACGCCAGGTGGCCGCCCGCGGAAATGCCCCACAGGAACCAGTCATCCGTGCCGCATCCCTCCTCCGCGGCGTACTCCCTGGAAGCAAAAATGCCGTCCCGGATGTCGTCGAGCATTTCCCTCCACGGAGCTTCCGTGGAGAACCGGTACTGAAGCGAGGCTAGGGCGAAACCGCGTTTTAAAATTGAGCGGTAAGCAGGGGGACGGTCGTTATGCCCGGAGTGCCAGCCGCCGCCGTGCAGGTAGACCAGCAGGGGAGGGGCTGGTACATGCCGGGGGATGTACAGATCGAAGGCAAGAAGCCGTTCTCCGCCGGTTTTAACCGGAACTGTTTTTACCGGAATATCCGCGGTAAGTGTGCTGCTCCATTCTGTCATATTGCCTCCTCTTGATGTGCCATATGGTACATTTAGGTCTGTACAGGTAAAAAATAGCTTTATTTCTCAAAATGCCGTGTTACAAACAGGTTAATTCATCTGCCAAACAAATTTTTTGACATATAACACTTGACATTGTGACATATATCAGTTAGGATTGTCAACCATGAAGCATCGCGGGACAGAGCAGACGCTTATTTTTCCTCGGGAAAGCCTTTTAAGAAACATCAGGAAACACCATCGGCTGTATATCCTTGCCCTTCCGGGAATCCTTTTCTTCATCATGTTCAGAATCGTGCCCAGTTTGGGAAGTGTCATAGCCTGGCAGAAGTACAACATATTTGCCGGCATTATGGACAGCGAATGGGTGGGATGGCAAAACTTTGTAAACATGATCCGTTACCATAATTTTTCCAGGATCCTCCGAAACAGTTTGATTATCGGCCTGTACAAAATTATTTTTACGTTTCCCGCGCCTCTTATCCTGGCACTGCTTCTTAATGAAGTTCACAGCATGCGCTTCAAGCGCTCGATCCAAACCCTGGTATATATGCCCCATTTTTTAAGCTGGGTCGTTGTAAGCGGAATCTTCATTAACATTCTGAGTCCCCAGGGCGGCGCGGTGAATATAGTGCTGGAAAAAGTTTTCGGCATGGAACCCATATTCTTTATGGGGAAGGAGAGGTGGTTCCGGCCGATCGTGGTAATTTCTTCTATCTGGAAGGAATCAGGATTTGAATCAATAATATATTTGGCGGGAATCGCCGCGATCAGCAATTCACTCTACGAAGCCGCGTCCATCGACGGCGCGTCCCGGTGGCAGCAGCTGTGGCGGATAACGCTTCCGAGTTTGCTTCCAACGATTGTCATCCTGCTTCTTCTCAGGGTAGGCCGGTTTTTGGAAATCGGATTTGATCAGATTTACACCCTGGCAAATCCGCTGGTGTGGCGGGTTGCCGACATATTCGATACCTATGTGTACAGGAAGGGATTACTGGACGGAGCCTACAGTTTAACCACAGCGGTCAACTTGTTCAAAACGGTGGTGGGGTTTGTCCTCCTTCTGGGAGCCAATACAGCAGCAAAGAGAACTACGGGGAGGTCGCTGTTCTAATGAACGATCCGGTAGTAATAAACATTCCTAAGAAAAGACTTTTTAACCATAACAAGTACCAGAAGCTGGGGGGGACGCCGTTCTGGAAGGTAGTCATTTACGCAGCTCTTACCCTTACCGGGTTTGTTATGCTGCTGCCGTTCATCCATGAAATAGCAAAATCCTTGAGTTATCCCACCGAGGTAACCCGGGGATCCGTAGTTTTCCTTCCGAAAAAGATTACCCTGGGAAACTATATCTATTTCATAGATCCTGCCTACAAGAATCTGTGGAGGAGCTTTCTGAATTCGATATTTCTGACCGTGGTCGGGACCTTGTGGAGTGTCTTTTTTACTTCAATCATGGCGTATCCCTTGTCCAGGCCTAAACGGGAGTTCAAATTGGGGCCTGTGCTGATGGGTTTCGTGATTTTCAGCATCATCTTTTTCCCTCCTCTGATTCCCTATTTTCTGGTAGTCCGTTCGTACGGCCTCATGGATTCACTGTGGGCGATAATCCTGTGCCACACAATTCAGCCGTTTAATCTTATTCTTGTTATGAACTATTACCGCGGTCTGCCGGAAGATCTATTCGATTCCTGCCGAATCGACGGGGGGAGCGACTACCGGCTGGTTTGGCAGGTAGCGCTTCCGCTGTCCAAACCGGTTCTGGCGACGATTATAGTGTATACTTCGGTGCTGCTATGGAACATTTTTCTTCATGCACTCCTGTTTATCCGGAGTCCGAAGATCATGCCGCTGCAGCCCTTCGTTCGCTCCATTATCATGCGGTCCACCGATTCGAAAATAAATCAGTCCATGACGTTAAATCCGTACGAATCGGCGGCATCGACTAAGAGCGCCATCATCATGATTTCCACGATTCCGATCATCATCGTGTATCCCTTTCTGCAGCGGTATTTCGTAAAAGGAGCGCTGCTGGGGGCGTTGAAATCGTAAGGGTATTACGGCGGTCCGGATGGACCGTCTTAAAATTAGAACTTCAATAATCATAAGGAGGTTTTTATGAAGAAATGGTATTTGCTCATTCTGAGCCTGGTTTTCCTGTTTTCAGGACTGGTCTTATGGGCCGGAGGTGATCAGGAAGAGACGACAGATGATGGAACCTATCGTTTTCTAATGGCTTGGGGACCATGGAATCTGAGTGAGGGAAGAATCCCGCCGGAAGAACAGCACAAGGACCCGTACTTCCAGTACGTGGAAGATCAGATCGGGATTGTACCGGAAATACTTTCCTGGGAATGGGAAGGATCAAAGGGATACGTTCAAGGGCTGAGACTGGCGCTGGCCGGCGGAGAAGAAATCGAATTTTGCCGTCCCTGGGATGATACTCTGGCCAATGAACTGATTCAGTCCGGAATGGCTGTTCCGATGGGTGACCTTCTGGAAAAGCACGGACAGAATGTACTCTCATTTTTCAGCGAACAAGACCTGGAAATCATGCGGAGTTCCCAGGGCGGAGATATCTATT
Organism: uncultured Spirochaetales bacterium; assembly: GCA_964384485.1. GTDB lineage: Bacteria > Spirochaetota > Spirochaetia > CAYLLE01 > CAYLLE01 > CAYLLE01. Next base: position 4,862 of record CAYLLE010000037.1, read on the forward strand.
ATCTGCCCCAGGTAGCGGGACTAGATGCCGCACGGTTCGGATATATCCGGAAAGACTGGCTCGACCGGGTCGGCCTGGATGTTCCTGAAACCAGAGATGAACTGGTGGAAGTGTACCGGGCATTCAAAACCCAGGACGCCAACGGTAACGGCGATCCCAACGACGAGATTCCGGTTTCCGGTAGAGAACAGCTCCGGTGGTTTGATGACCTGTTTGTCATGCACGGTGTAGCCATGTGGGAAGGAAGTCCCCAGTGGAAATGGAATGAGGATAAAGGTATTCTTGAATCTTCCCAGGTTTCCGATGGAATGAAGATGGCCCTGAAATTCGTCAACGGCCTTTACGAAGAAGATTTAATGGATGAAGTTATGCCGGTACAGGCGGACGCGGACTGGACCGCGAAAATTGCTTCCGAGAAGATCGGACATTATTTTCATTTAATATTCGCCATACCCAGTAAATCGGCCTTTGTTAGCGAGTATGACATGGAAGATCCTACCGGTCTGGAATTCTGGGCACAGATGGTTAGACCGCCGAAAGCACCGGGAGTACCCCAGCAGTCCAACTATTATCCCACAATGCAGGAACCGAATTTCATGATTCTGAAACATGCGAAAGATCCGGCCAAAATTGTCCAATGGATGGACTGGAGCAGTGAAAAGGATCAGTGGTACTACAAGGTTCTTGGTATTCCGGGGAAAGACTGGAAAAAGACCAACGGAGAACTGGAAATCATTGAAGAGCGTCCGGCTGCCTGGATGAGTTACGCCTTTGGGTATTCGAAAGATATTAAAGAAATCATTCTTGGAGCACCCTTCGGCGAAATGCAGTGGGAATTCATCTCTTCCGCGGAAGGAAAAACAGTTCCGCTGGATAATCAGGGAATGCCTCTGCTGGTCTATGATGGATTTGAAGATTACATGCCCAACTCGGCACCACTCTACAGAGAGTACGCGTCAAAATTCATCACTGGTGATCTTTCCATCGATGATTTCTGGGATGACTATGTGGAAGAATGGTATAAAAACGGCGGTGAAACCGTTACAGAACGTGCGACCGCTTGGTATAAAGAAATTCATGACATAGACTGATTTTTCGCAGGATTAAATTATTGTTTGCGACCCCGGGATTGGACCGGGGTCGCCATTCTGTAATAATATAAATAAAAGAATACGGGGCATTTGCGTTGGCAATTAAACACCGGTATCAGTTAGTTTATCACACACTTAAACACCGGATCGAGGAAGGAATCTATCCTGAAGAATCCCGCATACCGTCCACCAGGGACTTTGCGGAAGAATTCGATACCACACCTGTTACCGTGGACCGTGCCCTGAGCCTGCTGGTTACAGAAGGGTACATCAGACGGGTTGCGAAAAGCGGCAGTTTTGTGAATATGCGGGATTACTGGCGTGAGACTCTCGCGGAGCAGATCAGTCCGGGGCTGGTGGGTGCGATTGTTTTCGATGCCTCGGTTTCGTATTATTGGTCCCAGGTCGTGGCTGATATCGAAGAAGCCGTTACCGACGGCGGGATGCATTTGGTCTTAGGGCACAGCCAGCATAATCCGGACCGGGCTTTACAGTACATAAAACAGCTGTCGCAAAAAGGGATAGAAGGCTTTATTTTTGTTCCCATCGACATGCCCACGCGGGATGAATACGAAAAAACCAACGCCCGGATAATCGAAGTGCTCAAGGATACAGGAAAACCTTTCGTCCTGTTCGACCGGAATCTTGAGACTGAGCAGTGTTCATCTGTTACCATCGACAGTTACGGAGCCTCCCGGGAACTGGCGGAAAGTATGATTTCCGCGGGGTGTAAAAATCCGCTCTGTGTGAGTATCCACTTTTCTTCTATTGTTGGAGACCGGGAGAGGGCTTTTAAGGAAGTTCTTGAGTCTCACGGGTTTACCGATGCGGATGAACGGATTGTTCACCTTCCCACAACCCGGGTACGGGATGAGCAGAACGCGCGGCTTGAAGAAATTCTCGCTCTAAAACCCGACGCGATTTTCGCGATCAATTCCAGTGTGGCCAACGCCCTCCTGAAAGTTGTTCCTGGGGACAAGCCCGACGATCTCCCGATGATTTACGGCTTCGAAGAGCTGGAACTTGTTAAACCGGAGAGACTGATGCAGACGGTGTATCAGCCCCTGCACGATCCCGGATCGGCGGCGGGAAAACTTATCGTCAACCTTATCCGGGGAACCGTGGATCCCATCTGGCGGAGCTCGACCGCCTGCCTTACCTTTCCCTGTACACTCGGTCCTTTGCGGAGCAAAGGCAAATCAATCCAGGAATAAAATCGCTGTATTCATTGTATAATGACTCGAATCGTGGACAAATAATCAAGATAATTATATTCCAGAAAAGGAAATATGATTGATGGGGCCGGGATTTATCAAACTACCCGTATAATTTGTAACAATACAACGATTTACGGTGATATTTGTCCACGATTCAAGGCACTATTTATTGTTTGCGATACTCTCTCGGCTGTAAACCCGTGGCTTTTAAAAACTGCCGGTTAAAGTGGGAAAGATTACTGAAGCCTGAACGCTGGCTGATTTCGGTGACCGAGTAATCGGTACTCTTAAGGAGCCCCCGGGCGTAATGGATCTGCAGATCGATCATGTAGGAGATGAATGATTGTCCGGTCATCCGCTTAAAAAAGCGGGTAAAGGTGGAGACGCTCATACCGGCGTAATCCGCAGCTCTGTTCAGAGACGGTGCCGCTCCCTGGTTGTCCGGGTTTAAGGGAGAGAACGCTTCCACAATCCGGGCCAGGAGCCGGTAATTTTCCTCCGATCCGGAGGAGGCGTATTCCCCCGAGATGACCGGTTCTTTACCGGCATCATCGATCAGAATAGCCAGAATTTCCAGAAACCTGGTTACCCGGGTTATCCCCCGGACCTCTCCGGTTGTTTTAATTTTATCCGCCGCCTGTTGCAGGGCGTTCCGGCTAAAGCGGAATCCCCGGGAGGCACGGTTCAAAAACTGGGTTAATACGGCCATTTCGGATCTGCTCAGCAGATCTATACCCAGGGATTCCCGGGAAAAAACAAGAACCCAGAATTCCGCCTTTCCGGCCGCGCCTATTTCCCACCGGTGGGGCAGGTTGGGACTGATAAGGATCAGATCCTGTCCCGATATCTCTTCGACACTGTCGCCGACATATCTCCTGGCCCCGGCTGTTTCGGTCAGATTGAGCTCGAACTGGGGATGGAAGTGGTAAAAAACCGTTTCCTTGTACTCCCGGTGATGTTCGAATCGGAAAAGCGCGTTATCCTTCTGTTCAGGAAAGAGGTATTTTTCCGGCGGATGCATATCTTATGATACCATATATCATTTAAAATGATTAGGAAGACTCCTCCTCTTAACATAAACCTAACACTAATCTAACAATCGTAAGATATTATTAACGATATCTAAAAAAGCACTGGAGGCTCCATGAAAGTCCAGTCCAAGCTCATCAGCGCCGTGGCATTGATCATCATCGGTTTCGTATCGGTGCTTGTAGCCGCTCTCCTCACCCTCCGTACCTTTATCGGCATCAATACCTTAAAAGACCAGGGAATGCAAATTGTCATGACATGGCAGGAGCTGAATCTCCAGACCCAGCAGCTCTTGACCTCTAAAGACGACATCAATGAACTGGTCGCGGAGTGGGAAGATATTTATCAGGAATTCGGAGATGATTTTGCTGATTTTACCCGGTCTCAGGTTATTTCGTTGTTGTCCGGTGAAACCGAGGAAAAGATCGGAAAGGCTGTACAGAGCTGGTCCTGGACCGAGGAGGAGTTCGTAAAAATAGCCGAACCGCTTACCGGAATACAGGCTATTCTCGCGGAGGCTCTGGAAAAGCAGCTCGGAACCTACCGGGGAGACAACCAGAGTATTATAGATTTCTATCTGGAAGCTCTACAGCTGGATTTACTGGACCAGAATGACCTGACCCTGGTACGGAACTTCCAGTACTATGTTGCCAATATACAGCGGACAGGGGCGTCCTTCAATTTCATCATGCGGGATATCATTACGGATATCCAGAACCGGGGGGAGCGGATGGCCGGTATCGTGGTGATTCTGGCGGTGATTCTGGCTTCCTTTTTTACTGTGGCCGCATTCATCTTTGCCGTTGTTTTCAGCCGGAGGATCGCGGCACGGATCGGCGGGATCGAAGCAACCATGCGGATTGTGGCGGAGCGGAATCTTACCGCGCGCACCAGTGTCGGCACAAAGGATGAAATCGGAAGTTTGGGGAATCATATAAATCATGTTTTAGAGGAGATCCAGCAGTTTTTCCTGTCCGTCAAGGACGCGGCTGAACATGTGGGACACCTCAAAGAAACCTTGACCGCCGGAAGTCAGCAGTCCGCGTCAGAAGTGGAAGAGATTTCCCGGACCATCGAATCCATAAAGGAGCGGTTCCGGTATCTGGATTCCTCCATCAACGCTATCGCGAAACGGGTTGAGGGGATAAATGATCAGAATGAACACTTGAACACGTATATGCAGGAGCAGTCGGGGGCGATTTCCCAGACATCATCTTCTATAGAAGAGATTACTGCAAACATCGGCAGTGTGGCCCGCATTATCGAGGAACGGAAAAAGCAGTCTGTTCACCTGCTCCACACGGTACGGAACGGCGGAGATAAGGTGCAGCTTACCAACGAAAAAATCCGCGACATTTCCAGGGAAGTGGCAAACATCTCGGAAATTATCGAAATAATAAACGGAATAGCCGATCAGACCTCCCTCCTGTCCATGAACGCGGCCATAGAAAGCGCCCATGCCGGCGAGGCGGGAAAAGGATTCGCCGTGGTGGCGGAAGAAATACGGAATCTGGCTGAGGGCACTACCGAACACGCGGGCAAGATCGGCGGGCTGCTCAACAGCATGGTGGAAAAGATTCAGGACGGGCTTAAGTCGAGCGATGAGAGCAGAAGCTCCTTCGATCAGATTGACGGCGGCATTTCTGATTTTACCCGTTCATTCAACGAAATCTCCGCGGGAATGGATGAGCTTTCCGTGGGGTCCTCGGAAATCCTCCGGGTCACCGAACGGGTCCGGGAAATAACCGAAGGGATCCGGGAACAGACTGAATCGCTCCATTCGGGAAGCACCGATATCGGGAAAGCGGTTCAGGACATAATCTCGGTTTCTTCGGAAATCGTACACAGCATGGAGGAGATTGACGCGGGAGCCAAACAGATTCTGAATTCGGTACAGAAGGTAGATCAGACCAGCCGGGAGAGCAAGGAGCGGATGGATTCTTTAAACTCTTACCTGGGCAGATTCACTACGGAAAATCCGGATGATCAGCCGAACACAGAGCCCATCGTCCGGGATTGATTCCCTTCCGTTCCTCTACTATAGTAATCCCATGAATATCCCGATGTACCGTTGTGTTATCCTTTTGCCCCTGATGCTGCTCGCTGTTCTTCCCGTCACAGGTTTGAACAACCTGGACATAATCACCAAAGACTCAAGCGAATTCGTGCTGCTTCAGGACCTGGCCCTGCAGGCGGGGGCTGCTCCGATAAGCGGCTCCGGCCCTTATTGCCGTGAAGAAGTCCTGGATTTCCTGGATAATATCCCGGCGGAAGCTCTCGATTCCCGGGGGCGGATACTCCGCGCCCGGCTCCGGGACCAGCTCGCTCCGGATCCTTTTTTTTCATTCCCCGGCGGACTGAATATCGATATTGCGCCGTCCCTGACCCTGGAGGCGAATCTCCGGACCGGCAGTACCTTCGGCGGATGGGTCGTTTCCCCCGGAGAGCGGACCCCCGCGGCGGAGCTGCCTCTGTCCCTCTGGCTGGGACCATGGTTTTACGCCGAAATGGAAGCGTCTCTCCGGGAAGATCCCTTTGCCGGCGCCCGGGAATCCTGGGGCGCCTTGAACATTCCGACCAATTTTAGCGCGGTGGACAATCATTATCCCTACCGTGCGTTTCTGAATGCCGGAGGCAGCCACTGGCTCTTCCGTTTCGGCCGGGACCAGCTTTCCTGGGGGAACGGCAGAACCGGGAACATGATCCTCTCGGATACAGCGCCATATCACGACTTCGCCGAACTGACATTTTTCTGGGATGTTTTCCAGTTCACCACCGCAGCTTTAAGTCTGGAATCTTGGAACGATGACGGAACCGCCGCTGACGAGTACCGGATGTTTTTCAGTCACCGGTTCGAAGTGCGTCTCTGGGACCGGCTTAATCTGGCGGTTACCGAGGGGATTTCTATCCGGGGGGAATACTTCGAGTTCCGGTATCTCAATCCGCTGATGGTGTATCACAACTGGTTCCTGAATGACCGGGACGGAAACATCATTTTTTCCCTGGAAGCGGAGTATACCCCCTGGAAATACTTTTCCGTCTACGGTCAATTATGCGCCGACACAATCACCAGCCGGTACGAGAAAGAGCGGTACGGCGCCGGGGCGGTTCCGGACGCATTCGGGTACATTGCCGGCATCAGAAGCTCGGTACCGCTTGGAAAAGGAAGTCTCCGGAGCGGATTCGAGTGGGCGTATACCGATCCCTGGATGTATATCGCGGAGGGGCAGCCCGATTTTACTCTGACCAGGAGATTCATCTCCAATTATCTCGGCAGAAAGATGCTCATTCATCTGCCCCTGGGATATTCATTGGGACCCGACGGAGCAGTGTACGATCTTTTTATCCAGTATGCTTCGGGATTTACCTGGCAGATCACCGCCGCCCTCCGGATTCAGCGTAAGGGCGAGATTGATCTATATACCCCCCTTGAGACCGGGGAAGAAGCGGTAGCCATGACATCACCTACCGGAATACCGGAAACAGAAACGGTAGTCTCTCTGTCCGGGGAGTACCGTTTTCCCCTGGGAATAACCGCCGGAGGTGGTATATTCTTACAGGGAATCAAGAACCCCGGCCATGAAGCCGGCGCTTATCTTTTGGATCTGCAGTTTTTGCTGCGTATAAAATACTCACTCAAGTAAGAGTTTTTAGGAGACCATATGCCCCGCCGTTTTATTTTGATTTCTGTTTTTCTCTTTCTGTTGATTCCGTCCCTGCTCACCGCTCAGACGGTGCAGGATCCGAATGACCAGCTTTACCGGTACATTGACCGGTGGGAAGGGCTGGGGCTCATATCGCCTCCGCCGGTCCGGCCCTATCCCCTGCAGACGGTCAAGTTCCTGCTAAAGGAGGTGATCCGGAGCGGACCGGCCGATGATGCGGATATAGCCGAGGTCTATCTTTCCCGGTTTGAGGATGATGCCTATTTCGGTTTTTCGGTCCTCCACGAAAACAGGTTCGGCACGGACGGTTTCTACGCGCATACCGGCGGGCGTATCCATGTCCGGTATGCTCCACACCCCCTTGTTTCCGCCCTGGGACAGTTCAATCTGCTCCTGGTGGACCGGGCCGCGGGGTACCTTCTCCCGGAAGGAGAGCGCCGTAAAACGGACTGGATCGAGGACTGGTCGGATATCGATCTGTTTGGACGGAATCTGCTGGTCAGGCAGGGTTTTGTGACAGACCTCACGGTTGGGCTTCCAAATCTGTATGTTCAGACCGGGATCATGCGGTCTTCCTTCGGACCTTTTTGGGAGGACGGAGCCGTTCTGAGTCCCCAGGCGCCCTTCGCGGGACGGTTCTCCTTCGTGTGGGACTCGGGGCCACTGGGAGTTACCATCACCCTGCTTCCCATAACTGCTACCGATGATGACGGTGAGGGAAGTTTTTACCCGGAGAAATATTTCATCATGCATTCCGGTACGATACGGCCGGCGTCCTGGGTTGAACTTTCCCTTTTTGAATCGGTGGTGTGGGGAGGACGGGCAGAACTGCTCTACTTTGTTCCGTTGTCCGCGTTCTTTCACAGTCAGTCTTTCGGCGGTTTTTCGGACAATTCCTACCTTGGTCTTTCCGCCGTGTTCAAACCGGTTCAAAACGTGCGAATTCCGTTCCTCCTCTACACAGATGATGTGCACTTTAACGATCTTGCCCGGTTCCATTTCAAGACCAAATACAAAATCGCCCTTCAGACGGGTGTTTCCTGGTTCCCCCTTGCCGGTCCTCTTACGGAACTCTCCGCGGATTACCTCATGGTGACCCCCTATACCTACTCCCATCGAGACCAGATCGCCGGGGCGCCTAACTACTCGAACTACACCCATATGGGTACTCCCCTTGGGCCGTCCCTGGACCCTAATTCAGACCGGTTTACAGTGGACGCGTCAGTTTCGCCGCTTCCCTTTTTTAATATCGGGTTCCGGTTCCGGACTATCCGCCACGGCAACGCCTCCGCGGGGATTACCGACGGCGACGGAACGATATTCGATGACGGGTACGATGATGCGGGTAATCCCACCTTTCAATCGGAAACCCGGTTCCTCTCCCAGGATGTGCTGGAAAAAACTCTGCAGCTAAGGTTAGATGCTGATTACACGCTATGGAAGAAATGGGGCTGCCTCCGGGGTGAGCTGGGCTACACCTTTGAACGGATTCTGAACGCCGGGCTGGTTCAAGGAGAGCGGGAGCTGAATCACTACTTTTCTCTGTCCCTGGGATACCAGTACTGACCGGTATGATAGAATTCCGGAAAGCTCCCGCGGTCCTTCAGATACAGACAGAGGGCACCGGCGGTTCCGTTGAATTGTCGGCGGAATTGTCCGACGAACCGGCTGATGCGGGCAGCGGAGTCCCCTGCCGGATTACCCTCCGGAATACCGGTACCGGTCTATGGCGGGGAACTGCGGTATGCACGGCTTTCCTGGAAACCGGCGGGACCGCGCCGTACTTTCTTCTGCCCTCGTTTATCTACGGTACCAACCGGGCGGACCAGAGTGTTCATGAAAAGGCGAAGATGTGGCCCCGGATACGCCCGGGTGATCCTGACCCGCCGTTCTCGCCCCGGTTTACCGTCCGCGCTGACCGGCTGACCCATCCGGCTGCCTGCGTCCGGGCGCGTTCGGCCGCCGCCGCCGTTACCGGTCCTCCATCACTGTCTGTTCCCGGCGCAGCCGCGCCTGTCCCGTCCGGTTTCGGGTGTTTTTGGGATGAAAGCGGCGCCGGCGTTATCTATACGGCGGGCTTCAGGAATCAGCCGTGGCTCTATAAGGGATCGGGGATAGAACGGGATAACTTCGGGGAAGAGCTGGTTGAGATACCCCCCGGCGAGTCCTTTGTTTTCCGGATCAGCTTTTTCAGTGAAAGACCCGGGAACCGGGAGAACCGCGGGATATTTGCCCCCCTGATTAAGGAAGTTTACCGGCTCTATCATCAGACTCCCCGGAAAGCCGCCACCCTAAAGGAGGGAGCGCGGGATCTGGCGCGCCCGCTCTTTGAGGACGCTTTCAACATGGAGGCCTGGAACTACTGCACCACCCTGACCGAAAAGGAGGGGGAGGCGGTACAGGACACCGGCAGCTTCAGCATCAGCTGGACCGGGGGAACCCAGGCCGCGTGTCCTTTGCTTTTGGCAGGGCTCAGATTGGGTGATGAGGAGATCCGTGCCCAGGCAGCATCGTGTATCGATCATATTGTCTTGACCGGGCTGAACCCCGATTCCGGACTGCCCTTTGACGCCTGGAGCGGCGGGGAATGGACGGTGGACGGGTGGTGGAGCCGGTATGTCTGGTCCCTGGAAGGGAAGCGGGGACATTCGTCCTATCTCGTCGGACAGGCGCTATACTACATCCTGAAAGGGTACGACTGGGAGCGGAAAATCGGAGATACCCCGCGGCAGCACTGGCTTGGATTCGCGGAAAAGGTGATCGAACGGATGGAAGGAACCAAAAACCGGTCGGGAGAATATCCGTACCGGTGGTCGGCAGAGACCGGCGCCGCCGAGGAGTACGATTCCTTCTGCGGAGCCTGGTGTCTGGCTGCGCGGGCCTATCTGCTTGTACTCACCGGAAACCAGGACCTTCTGCCGGGCTGCCGGGAAAGTTTCCGCCATTACTGGTTGGAATATGTAACAAAGATGCTCTGTTACGGCGCCCCTCACGACACCTGGAAAGCTCCCGATGAGGAGGGCATTCTTGCCTTCGCGAAGGCGGCCAGACTGCTCCACGAATATACCGGAGAAATCGAATTCCTGGACGGCCTCAGGGAGGCCCTTGATTATGAGTTCACCTGGAAGTACTGCTATAACACCGATCCGGGAATCCCTCCCCTCTCCGATCTGAACTGGTCCTCATCCGGCGGTTCGGTTACCTCTGTGGCTAACCAGTGTGTGCATCCCATGGGAAACATAATTGCCGATGAAATCCTCTACTGCTGGGACCGTACCGGTGATTCATATTACCGTTCCCGCCTTGAAGACACCGTTCTGTGGGGACTGCAGACCTACAACCGCCGCTTCCGTGAATACGGTCACGGGAAGGCCGGATGGCTTTCCGAGCGGTTCGACGCGACCCGGGTTACCGTGCAGTTTACCTACCCGGACGGGAAACCGGCTTCCACCTGGTTCGTGTACCATCCCTGGGCGGCGGGATGCATTCTTGAATCTCTGGCCGGCGATTTGTGGGACCGTACGGATTTTAATTTTTGACGATAAGCATATATAGTTTAAGACAAAGGATTGACCATGGATTGACCATGGATTGATCATAGATAGGCGATGTATATACCATGTATGGACCCTGTATAGACCTCCTATATAGACCCTGTATAGACAACGTCTACGCTGCGTCTATCCTTTGTAAATCAAAAACGTGGTCATTCTCTTGATCAATATATGCTTCCGCTGGGGTATTTTAAAATTGATATCCGTAAGAGGATAATTGTCGGCAAAACGGATACCGCTGTATTTCGGACATGCCGAAGTTTAGAGGACCCGGACCGGCGGATGATTTCTGTCCTATCGCAAGTCTTTACGCCCTCAAGGCCCTGAACCAGGATGAAGAGACCCGGAAATCGGAGGCCGCCCATTTTGCCAAATACCCCATGAGCTGGTACAACCTTCTTCATGTCCGTGCTCAATAAGGCAGATCCGGAGCTTCAGTTTATTCCGGAGAGCATGTACCGCTTCTATAAAGAAGAAGATTTTGCCAACAAGAAAGAGGCATCACCGACCCTCACTGTAACCGTCCTTACCGTTTTGAACCGTGTCGGCTTGGTTGGGATTTCCGGGTGAATAGTTCCGGATTTTGAATCGTTAATCCCGGTACCCTCTTTACTAAACCCTTTTATCTGTCTATGATGACAGAATGAAACGGAACTCGGCAAGTCTGAACGGCCTCTGGAATTTCGTGATCGATCCCCATGACCGGGGAGAAGACTGGGCTGAATACTGGAAAGAACACGCGGATCCGTCCCACGCCTTCATGAAAGGGTTTGACGTAATCCAGTGGGATCAGGTGACCGTGCCGTCTTCCTGGAACCGGGAGGGCACCGGCCTGGAGTGGTATCAGGGAATCGGGTGGTATGCCCGTCATTTCGAACTCGCAGATTACCGGGACGGCAAACGCTCCTTTCTCCGGTTTGAATCGGTGAATTACCGGGCTTCTGTTTGGCTCAACGGCAGTCTTCTGGGAACCCATGAAGGGGGATATACCCCCTTCGAGTTTGAATGCACCGGCGCGGTCCGGACCGGTAAAAATTATCTGTGCGTCAGTGCCGACAACCGGATGCCCCGGGATTCCACGGTGCCGGTGGTGGGATGGATGAATTACGGCGGGATTATACGGGATGTGAGTCTTTATTCCACTGGACCCGGAAAAATCGCCGGGATAACCATCCTTTCTCCGGCTCCCGAACAATCCGGACGGGGAGAAATAACCGTAGCCGTAAAGGCCTGCGGAGCGGCAGAGCCGGACCGGTACCGGGCGGTGTACACGGTAAAAGGCCCTGGAGGCGGTACGGCAGCTTCCGGATCAGTTTCGATCGCCGGGGACGGGGACACCATTTTCACCGTAGCCGTTTCCGAGCCGGAGCTTTGGTCGCCGGAAAATCCGGCACTGTACCGGCTGGAGCTGGAGCTGTTCTCCGGAGACGGAGATTCCGGGCCGGCGGTGCCCTCCGACCGGATAACCGAGACATTCGGATTCAGGACGGTTGGGCTGAGTAACGACGGATTTTCTCTCAACGGAGAGCGGATATACATTCGGGGTATAAGCCGGCACGATGAACATCCGGCTTATGGCAGGACGGTGCCGGAGAATCAGATCAGGTCCGATCTGGAAGATATTAAACGCCTGGGCATGAACGCGGTGCGGCTGGTCCATTATCCCCATGATCCGAAGGTACTGGATTTGGCGGATCAGCTGGGACTGCTGGTCTGGTGTGAACCCCCGGTCTACTGGCATGCCGATTTTTCCCTGGAAAAAACCCGGAAGCTCTATCTCCAGCAGACCGGGGAGATGGTGACCCGGGACATAAATCATCCTTCCGTTTTTGTGTGGGGCGTGGGAAACGAAATCCACACTCAGAGGGATGAGACGGTATCCGCCATGGCGGCGGTACAGCGTATGGTGACCCGGCTTGATTCGACCAGACCTTCGGTTTTCGCGTCCTGGTTTCTAAAGCCCGAAGAAAACCGGGCGCTGGACCTTTTCCCCTGTGTCTGTGTAAACAAATACGCCGGATGGTACGGCGAGAATATGGACCGCTTGGCCGATGATCTCCGGAATCTCCATGCCCATCAGCCGGACAAACCGGTCCTTATTTCCGAGTTCGGAGCCGGGGCAATCCGGGGAATCCGCGGACCCGATACCGAGCGGTGGAACGAAGATTATCAGAGCAGGGTCATTCTTGAAAACTTGAAAACGTTCAAAACTCTTTCATTCGTGGCCGGTTTTTTTATCTGGACGTACGCGGATTTTAAAGACCCTTCCCGGGTTCACAGTATCTACGAAGCAAACTGCAACAACAAGGGGATAACCGATTTGTTCCGGCGGCCGAAAAAAGCGTACCGGGACATCAAAGCGTATCTTGAGGAAAGCGAATGAAGCGGATTGCCCTGGTGGATTCACGGAATCCGGAACTGGGAAGACAGAATCTCGGGGCCGGGATCTCCTATGAAGGATTTCTTGCCTATTCTCTGCTGTTCGATCCGGGCATTTTATCGGCGGCTCAAACGCTTCCGGATACCTTAACGTCTGAGAGGGACAGAAAGGACGGAGAGTACGGCTTAATCCTGTTTCCAAACCGGTTTACCGGGAGCCTTGAATCGTTCAGCCGGATTACCGGCAAAGATGCTCCGGTATTTCTGGTTATGCCGACGGCGGAACAGCTTGGTATTCTTTCACCTGACCTCAGAAACGCCTGTTTCGAAGCGCCGGATCATGAACAACCGATCCTGTCGAACCGGGAGCGGTGGGATGTGGGAAAACCTTACCGGTACCCGGGAGATCTGGAGTATCTGATCTTGAAGGAACCTTCGGGAAACCCGGCCGGGCTCCCCTTGGGCCGTATCGGGGGAAGACCGGATCTGGCGGTTTTTGATGCGCCCCGTCCGGTTATTGTAAGCGCCGCGGACCGGTTCCGCGGATTGGCTCACTACCGGTTTTACGGTCTCATCGGTGATTTTTCGGAGTACTTCAGCAGACAGTTTGTTCAGTGTGTCCGGTATGCTCTTGGATTTGAGCCGGGAATTGCTTTTACCCCGGAACAGGAAGAACTCCGGAAGGACTTCCGGGCCTTCGGCTTCGTTTGGGGACTCCTCTCCGCGAGGTTTTCCCGGGCCGGGAAGAAACTCCCCGGGGAGACCGTCGGATCCGAACTGGTCCGGAGCGCCGATCTCCTGGTTCAGGGCGATGTTCCCGGAGCGCGGAATCTGCTCCGGAAATTGTTCGTCGAGGCAGCGGAGCTGCGGAAATCAATCCTGCCGGGAAGCATTTATATCCTGGACGGGTTTCATACCGGCATTCTCCTCAAGGACCGGGGCTTCTCCGAGCTGGAATGGCCCGAGTACGCCGCCCGGTGGATTACCAATCTTATCGATTTCGGTAAAAGCACCGGATACCGGTTCAGCATAGAAGCCGCGGCCCAGAGTATGGCCAACCTTTGCCGGCGGTTTCCCGCTCTCAAGCCGGAAATTGCCGGGGCGGTTGAAGCGGGCATAGCTGAGCTGGTGAACGGTACGGAGGCGCAGCCGTATATCCACCTGTATTCCGCCGATTCCGCGGTCCGCCAATTCTCCCGGGGACATGAAACATTCCGCTGTCTCTTTAAGACGGTGCCGGAAACCTACGCGGTCCAGGAGTTCGCCTTTTCCGGCTCCCTTCCTTCTCTGCTTAAGGATTTCGGGTACCGGTTTGTGAACAACAGCGCCCTTCATAAGGGAACCTGTCCCGCTGAGCCGTCCGCGCTGATTCGCCTCGCGGCTTCAAGGAACCGCGGTGTGCCGGCCCTGCCGTCTCCGGTAAACCGTTCGGAAAAGGATCCGGTATTTCAGTTCTGGAATGTTCTGGATTACCTGGAAGCGTCCGGGAACGCCGGTTCAGAGTTCTGTGTTCTGGTCAACTTCTGTGATCAGATGTACCATCCCCATTTTAGGGAGGAGGCGTACCGGGCATCCCGCTATTCCGATGTCATCGGAACCTTCCTGCTTCACCGGGAACTCCGGGATATTCTGTCCCGGGAGGAGGGTGATTTTCCGCTCCGCGGGTACACCATGGATGATTACGGGGAAGAGCTCATGGCGGGATGGAAGTATGACGGAGACACCCTGGCGATTCATGAGCAGACTTGGCGTCTGGAATCGGCGGTCAAACGGCTCGGCGCGGTCTCCGCCCTGGCGTGGGTTCTCGGGATCGGGGAACCCGATTTCCCGGGTCATGCCGAAAACTGGAGAATCCTGACGGAGTATCAGCACCACGATATCCTCCTGGTTCCCCGGACCTATACCGGTTCCCATACCGGAGCTTACGCGTGTTACCAGGGTCCCAGAGAACTGGTGTTTTTAGGTGACTGCGTGGACGGGCAAGCCCGGGAAACGGAGGAGACGGCGGTTCTGAAAGCTGAACAGCTTGCCGGGGAAATTGCCGCCGCTTGTGAAGAAAAAAACCGTGACGAGGGCGGGGAGACCTATCAGATCATATTCAATCCCTCCGGAATACCACGCAAGGTCGTAACGGACCGGGGAACAATCACCCTGCCTCCCTTCAGTTTTCAAGCTGCCGGCAGGGCGGCGGAATCCGGCGGCTGCTCCCGTTCCATGGAAGGCGGTACAGTGCTCCTCCGGAACAGCTTCGCCGAATACCGTATCGATACGGAGGGGGGAGGAATTGAAAGCGCCGTGCTCCGTTCCGCCCGGGGAGACCGGGTATGGCGGTGCGGATCGCGGTTTATTTCGGAGGCTCATCCGGAGCTTACGTTCAAGTTCAGGCCGGGGGGACCTGATCTCCCGGAAGAGACGGGAGCTGTTTACCGGCTTTCCGGAGAAGGGATAATCCGGGGACGGACCGCGTTGCTCCTGGATATCGTTTACGTCCTTGGTCCGGATTCCGCTGTTTTAACCATGAACACCGGGATATCGTTTCTGGAAGATTTGGGATTCTTCTCCGACGGCGACGCGAAAAATCGGTATTGGAGGGCCGCGCTCCGGGTCCGGTACCGGATTCCGGCGGACCACCGGGCAGTCCGAAACTGCATGGATTTCGCGGAGGAATCCTGGAAACCCCGGGCCGCGAGCCCGGGATACTTTCATATCCGGGTGCCCGGCACGGGAGAGGAGCCGGAGCTCCACATCGGGCATCTTAATTCCGGAAGAATCTATTACGAACACGGGAATGATTATTTCGACCATCTCGCGGCAGTCCCCGGAAAAGGCGCAGCCGGACTCATCCGGACTTCCCCGGTGCGGGTCCAAACCGGTGTGGTCCTCTCAGCGGAATCCGGATACACCCCCTTTGCCGAAGCATCGGTCATGACGGAACCGGTTCTCCGCAGGTCTATTACCGCTCTCCCCGGTTCAAGCCGGCTGCCGTATCCGGCAGATCCGTTTAAAATCCGGACTTCACCGGGAGTATTTCCCTATTCCCTGGAGTGCGGGGAAGGGGAGGGCCGGCCGGTTTCTGTGGAGCTTAAGTTCCTGGATCATACCGGCGGCGGCGGATGGGCCGAGTTCGAGGTTCCCCGGAAAGGGTTTGGAGCTGTCCTGGCGGATACCGCCGGAAACACAATCAAGCCCCTGGTTCCGGAAAAAAACCGGTACCGAATCGAACTCGCGCCGGGTGATCTGGTGATGGTAATCATGAAGCCTGTTGGGAAGAAGCCGTCATCATGAGAGAACTGAAGGCGGATTTCATTTCGTTCCGTGACGACCCCCTGATTCTGTATCCCGATTATCAGGAAAACATGACCCTGGATCCGCTTCCGGAGGACTATTTTCTTAGAATCATGACCGGTGATCCGGATTATGATCCCGATCTCAATGTGGCCGTTTACGCGGACGGAAAGCCCGCGGGGTTCGTTTCCGGCGTGGTCCGGGAGGGGGGAACGGCGGGAATCAAGTTTTTCTTTATCCGGAAAGAGTACAGACGCCGCGGGCTGGGGACAAAACTCTTCGAGGAAATGTTCCGCCGGTTCGACCGCCGCGGGGTAAAAGAGATTGCCCCGGGAGAAATCAGCCCGAACTATATTACTCCCGGGATTGATCCCCGGTACACCGAGGCGGTTTGCTTCCTGGAAAAGTCGGGATTCCGGAAGACCGGTACCGGCGTAAATATGACGGTGAATCTTAAGGACCGGGACTGGCAGACTTCCCTGGACCATTATCTTTCCAGGGGGGAGGGGGATGTACAAATCAGGTACCCGGACAGGAGGGAGTGGGAAAAAACGGCCCGGGGAATCCGGGAAATGGGATTTTCCGACCGGTGGATCTACCAGGCCGGCCTGTCCGTTGACCGGGACCCTCCGGGATGTGTTACCGCGGTCCTGGGAAACCGGATCCGCGGATTCGCCTGCTGGGGCGCCTTGAAGCCGGGTCTCTTCGGTCCCATGGGAACGGCCCCGGAACTGCGGGGACAGGGGATCGGGAAAATCCTCCTCGCCGCGGGTCTGGCCCGGATGGAGCAGGCGGGATTCAGGATCTGTGAAATCAACTCGGTAGGCCCTGTACCGTTTTACGCGAAAACAGCTGGTGCCCGGATTTCCCGGGTATTCTGGAAATATCAACTAAGGAGATAGATCAGTATGGATACCTCTTTTATAAACAACCCGCCGGCGGGTAAGCCGGGCAGATTCACTTTTCTCCGTCATGAGCCTGACTACTGTGTTCAGCCCGGAGAGACTGCCGTTATCGGTGAACTCTCAGGCTCAGGCTATATTTCCCACATCTGGGTAACCACGGGAAAGAGTGAAAAGATGCCGGATATGAACAGGAAAATCGTTCTGCGGTTCTACTGGGACAATGAAAAGGAACCGAGTGTTGAATGCCCTCTGGGAGATTTCTTCGGTATCCTGCACGGACTGGATTATTATCCGGTGGCAAACCGGTACATCAAGGTGAATCCGGACAAAGGGATGAACGCCTATTTCCCGATGCCGTTTTCTGAACAATGCAGACTCACCGTCACCAACGAAGGTGAGCATCCCATCCCGAAACTTTTTATACAGGCCGATTACCTCCTCTGTGACGCTGAAGCGGTTCCGGATTTCCGGTTTCATGCCGTTTGGAGGCGGGAGAATCCCTGCCAAAGAACCGCCCGGAAATACACCATCCTGGATGCCGCGGGCAGGGGGTTTCTCCTGGGATCCTTCCTGGGAATCCGGGTACTGGATGATTTTGACGGATGGTTTCACGGCGGCGGAGACACGGTCTATCTGGACGGGGAAGGCGACTCTTCACTGATCCACGGTATCGGGGGAGAGGATTTTTTCGGCGCCGCCTGGGGAATTGCACCCTTCGATTCGGAATATTCCGGCTGTATCTATAAAGCGGATAAACTGCTGGCCATGTACCGGTTTTATAAGGTCCCCTTACGGTTCGAACATTCCGTCCGGTTTGACTTCGGAGCCATGGCAAACGATTACTGCTCCGCGGTCTACTGGTATCAGGAAGAACCGCACCGGCACAACACCCGGCTCATTCCGGTTTCCGGGAGAACTATCGAGGCCGAAGTGCCCCGGGAAACCGCGGACCGTCCCAGTTACGGCGGGGGCGGACAGAAGTGGCTTGCGGCGGGTCCCTTTGACAACCGGAGCCGGGATTTCGATGAATCATTTCCCCCTGAGCACACGCTTGATATCTCCATGGAGGAGGAAAGCGGTCCGATCCACAATTATTGGCGGCAGGACTACCCGTCCATCCCGATAAAGTGGCGGGCTGCGGAAACCTTCCATGGTTTCATGGACTTCACCAATCTTTACCGCCCCCGGGCAATGAAGGGAAGCATTCTGATTCCGGGTGATGTAATCGGATACGCCTGGGGCGAATTTGATGCCGGAACCGCCGGAGACGCGGTACTTCGTATCTCCCACGATGATCCCGTGGAAGTGCGGATCAACGGGACTTCGGTATTCCGCCGTGAAGGACAGGCGGGTCTGGTTAACTGCCGGGTACAGTTTCCGGTTAAGCCGGGCAGAAATACGGTTCTGGTCAAATGCGCTAACCGGGAAAACTTCAACTGGTGGTGGTGGGGCTTCAAGGCCTTTTTAACCACATTGGATGGAAAGGTATTACCGATTACGGTACCTGAGGATTTCGAACGGCGGCGGGAGGCAGAAAGAAATGTATAGGAAAAAGATTGAGGTAATTCGGCAGTTTTCCCGGAAATATCTTATGGATGTTGACGGATGGGAATTCAGTCCCGGACGGATGCGGGATCTTGACGGCAGGAATACCGTCGGGAACTGGGAGAAGATCGAGACCGGTGAATACTGGGAAGCCCGGGGGACGGAGGGCTGCTTCCGTGCTTCGGTGACTATTCCTGAAGATGTTTCCGGTGAAACGGTGTACCTTGAAATCAGCCTGGGAGGTGAATCCACGGTCTGGCTTGACGGAGCACCCTATCACGGGCTTGATCCTAATCATGATCTGGTTCCGCTTAATTTGGCGGAACGGAGCGGCCCGTTTGAGCTGGTTGTGGAAGCCTACGGCCGTTTTCTTCCGGAGGAGTATTTCGCCTACAGCCGTGACCGGGGTCAGCCGTACCGGTTTAACGGAGCCCGGCTGTGTGTCATCAACAGGACGCTGCGGAATTATTATACCCGCATCGGTCTTGTCCGGGAAACAGCGGAAGCGCTGACGGGGACGGATGCCGGGAATTATCTTTTAACCACGGTCGGTGAAAGTCTGGGACTGGTAGACTTTTCTCTTAAGCGGGAGACAAAGTTTGCCGAATCGGTTTCACGGGCGGATACTGTTTTGGAGGAGAAAGTATTCAGCAGAAACGTTTATCCCGTTCCCGGAAAGCTGGCATGTATCTCCCATTCCCACATCGATATTGTCTGGCTCTGGCGGTTTAAGGAAACCGTATGGAAAACTGCCCGGACCTTTTCGACAATACTGCGGCTTATGGAGGAGTTTCCCGGTTTCCGGTACGCCCAGAGCCAGCCTTTGCTCTATCAGACAATCAAGAAGCACTATCCCGAACTGTTCAGACAAGTCAAGGAGCGGGTCCGGGAAGGGCGGTGGGAGCTGGTCGGGTCCATGTGGGTCGAGGCGGACGGCAATATCCCCTCCGGTGAAGCATATGTACGGCAGTTCCTCTACGGCCGGGAGTTTTACCGGAAGGAGTTCGGTATTCTGCCCCGGACGGAGTGGCTCCCCGATATTTTCGGGTTTACCGGATCCCTTCCCCAAATCATGAAAAAGTCGGGGATCGACTATTTCTTTGCCACAAAGCTGCATGCTAATGAAACAAATACCTTTCCCCACACCAGCTTCTGGTGGGAGGGAATCGACGGAACGAAAATTCTCGCCCACATGCCGCCTTCAAACTACATCGGGACATTGAAGCCCGGTCATCTGCGCCGGCACTGGGATATGTATCCCCAGAAAACATCCCGGGAATACCTGGCCTATCCCTTCGGCTACGGGGACGGCGGAGGCGGTCCTGACCGGGTAATGGCGGAAAGTTTTGAACCCCTGGCCAAGATGCCCGGGCTCCCCTCCTGCCGCCTGACCGGGGCGGAGGAATTTTTCCGGGAACTGGAGAAAGACAGCACCGGGCTTCCGGTATGGCGGGATGAACTTTATCTTGAATCGTGTCGGGGGACCTACACCTCCGAAGCCGACATAAAACGGATGAACCGGCAGCTGGAGCTCTTGTACCGGGACGCGGAGTTTTTCTCGGTGTACGCTTCCCAGTCGGGTGCCGAATATCCCGCCCGGGAGCTCAAGGAAGGATGGCTCAAGATACTGTTTAATCAGTTTCACGATATTCTCCCGGGCTCATCGGTAACGGAAGCATATGACGACGCCCGGGAACTCTACCGTGAGGCAAGGGAAACCGGTTCCGCATGCCTGGACCGGGCTCTGAAAGTGCTTGCCGCAGGAAGCGGCACCGCCGGTTTAAAACGGCCCTTCGCTGTATTAAACAGTCTGGAGTTTGTACGGGATGAAATTGTAAAAATGACTGTACCGGAAGGAGAGCGGCCCTGCGGCATCATAGAAAGTGACGGTTCTTGTCTTCCTTCGGTGCTGTATGTGGATCCCGAAACCGGATCACGTCAGGTCTGGTTCCGGACGGAACGGGTGCCGTCCATGGGATACAAGGTTCTCGGTTTTTCGGAAGAATACACTCCCGAAGCAGTAAGGGAGAAGGAGCGGATTACGGATACCCTTGAATTGACTACACCGTATTACCGGGCTGTATTGAACCGATCCGGCCAATTTCTCGCCCTTACCGACTCGCGGGATAACCGGGAGGTGATTCCCGAAGACAGCCGGGGGAACGAGTTCCAGCTCTTCACCGACTTTCCGGAGCGCTACGAAGCGTGGGATATAGACGAGGACACCCTTAAAGAGTATGAGACTGCTGAATCCGCCGAAGACGCCGTTCTTTATATCCTTCCCGGCATCGGCTGGGAAATCCGGGTTACCAACCGGTACCGGAGTTCCGAAGTGCGGCAGCGGATCCGGTTCTATACCGATTCGCGGCAGATCGATTTCGTCACGAACGCGGATTGGCGGGAGAAGCAGGTCCTGCTAAAAGCCGCCTTTCCGGTGGATGTTTACGCTCCCCGGGGGGCCTACGACATCGCCTTCGGAAACATTGAACGGCCCACCCATCGGAACACTTCCTGGGACAAAGCCAAATTTGAAGTTTCCGCTCACAAGTGGGCTGATCTTTCCGAGACCGGGTACGGAGTAAGCATTCTGAACGACTGCAAGTACGGATACGACATAAAAGACAATGTCATGCGGATTACCCTGATCAAATGCGCCGAATGGCCCGATCCCGATGCCGATCTGGGTGCCCATGAGTTTACCTACTCCCTCTTTCCCCATACCGGAAGCAGGAGAGAAGGGCTAACGGTTCGCGCGGCCCGTGGGCTCAATTCTCCCCCCCTCACGATAACCGTACCCGCCGGAGGAATTAAGGAATCCTTTCCCTTCACCTTCATTGCAAGGTCCGGAAAAACGTCATGGACGAGACGGTTAAGCATCCGGTAGACGACAAACGTGTGACAAATCGGTTGCTC
>CAYLLE010000038.1:0-25852 GCA_964384485.1 uncultured Spirochaetales bacterium
CGGTGATCCCGATTTATGTAATTGCTTGTAATAAAACAATTTATAAATTTTAATTCGAATGTGATCACCGGGAAATGCTGCATTGACAGTTATTCCGCTGGGCTCTATATTCACTACTAGGTATGGCGATAACCACCACACAACAGATTACCGGGTATTATAACCGATATACCACAGTCGAAGTCACTTTTACAAAAGATGTCATTAGGGCGCTGCACCTGCTCCCGAAACAGATAGCTTTGAAATGTTTAGGCAGCCAGTGGCCGTGCGTCATTTACTCTTCGTCCATGTCTCAGGCCAAGGTGATTGCCAACCTGAACAGTGCATTTCATGAAACGGCAAAACAGGCCAAAAATATGGTTTCCTTACGGTTCAGTTACGCGGTCAGTGATAAAGCTGATCCGGTTTCGTTTTTTGTTACCGCGAAAATAACCGGAATCAAACCGTACAGCAAGGAAAACAATAATCTGAGCTTTATAGCGCTTTCCTTTACTCAGCAGCCTCCGGATGATCTTATCTTGATGCTCGGTGAACTTCTTGAGGTGGGCCGGACATTTCAGAAGAGGAAGGAAGAACGGATAATAGTTAACACCGATGCGATGCGGAAAATGGGAATAAAAAGTAAAGATGTTACGGCCCATGTTCAGGGCGTTCCGCGGAAGTGCATCCTCCGAGACGTATCTTTTTCCGGAGCTAAAATTCTGATGTTGGGAGTGGCAAAATTTCTTCAGGATAAACCGGTATCCATACGAATTTTCTGCAGAGATCCTGAAGAAACGATATCATTGGAAGGAAAAGTGGTTCGGACAGAATTGGTAGAAGGAAGAAAGGATATTGCGGCCGTGGCAATCTCCTTTCCGGAAGATAAAATCCCTGCAAATTATAAACTTCGTGTACATAACTATCTTAAGAACATAAAACATAAAGAACCGCCGACGTCCGAAAATTAAGCTGAAATAGGATCGATTCAGAAAGAAAAATTACATTTTAAAAGAGGTTTCCAGTGAATAAGAAATCACCCCTTGAAAATATCGTTTATATATCACTCCCCGGAGATCTCAATAGAGAAATCGGAGGATTCTCCATTGACCCGGAAAAAATGATTCCCGTTGAACTCCCCCCGGAATCGGGTGAAAACATTTCACTGGAAGATCTGTCCTGGGAGATGATTATCTCCGGTATGCTTAAAATTTTAGCTTACCAGCCGTCTCACGAGGACGCGGATTATTATCGTAAATTTATTCTGGCCGCCAAACCGGACATTGTTACGGAACTGTCGGAGACCGGAGTTATAAAGGCGAGAAATAAAGATTTCCCGGTAGCTGAAGAAATATTCCTTGCTCTGAACGGACTCCTACCGGAAAATCCTGCCATGCTTATCAACCTTGCCCTTCTTTATGAACAATGGGCTGATTCCTGCAGGGAAACCGGTAATGAACCGCTAAAGAACAAATATGAAGAGCGTGCATTTGATACATACAAACTCCTCTTTACCGGAGATGAGATTCCGGCGGACGGACATATAAATGCAGCATTTTTCTTTTCAAAAATCCAGAACTATGAAAAAGCCCTGGAACACTTTGAAGAGTATCTTAAGGTAGGTGATGATGAAGAGAAACTCCGGAGCGCCCGGAAATTCGCGGACGAAATACGATCCCAGGCGCTTATGGATACATTATTTAAAGAAGCATATGACTTTATTAAAACAGGAAAAGAAGAAGAAGGCATCGGCCGTATCGAACAATTTCTTTCCCGTTATCCCGACGTCTGGAACGGCTGGTTTCTCTTAGGATGGGGAAAACGGCGTACCGGTCAATATGCCGACGGAGAAGCTGCCTTCGAAAAAGCTCTCCAGCTTGGTCCTCCCCAGCCGGATACATTAAATGAACTCGCTATCTGCCGTATGGAGCTTGGTAAGTACGGTGAAAGCAGGAAAAATCTTGAAGCGGCTCTTTCTTTGGAACCTGAAAACACAAAAATTATTTCCAACCTGGCGATTCTGGCTCTTAAAGAAGAAAAAAACGATGAGGCATTGGGTTTCTTCAATACGGTATTGGAAATAGATCCGGATGATAAACTAGCAAAAAAATACCGGGAACTTTTAACTAAAAAGATGTGATGCCGCCTAAAATAGACGAGTAAGAGATAAATTTCTGTCCTATAAAAAAAAAATTAACTTTTTATTAAAGAATCAAGACGGATCTGCCGAGTAAGAGATAGGGCCCATTGTTTTATTCATGATAAACCTTTGGACCACACCATCCCTTAATCTAATTATCGGTTGGTAGAAATAATACTTGAGGAAGGAGGTAAAAATAAATTCAGAAACCCGGGCAAGGATGCCCGGAGCCAAACAAAAATTCCGCAAGGAAAAATTTCATGGAGGAAACTAAATGATTATAAATCACAACATGAGCGCAATGTTCGCGCAGCGTCAGGTAAATGTCACCAACGGTGGTTTGTCGAAAGACATGGAGAAACTTTCTTCGGGTATGCGGATAAACCGTGCCGGTGATGATGCTTCCGGTCTTGCAGTATCGGAAAAGATGAGATCACAGATCCGGGGACTTACCCAGGCGTCAAGAAATGCTTCTAACGGCATATCTTTTATTCAAACCACCGAAGGATACCTTCAGGAATCTCAGGACATCGTCCAGAGAATTCGGGAACTGGCTGTACAATCTTCCAACGGTATTTATACCGCAGAAGACAGAATGCAGATCCAGGTAGAAGTTTCTCAGCTCGTTGATGAAATTGACCGGATCGCATCTCACGCCCAGTTTAACGGTATGAACATGCTTACAGGACGGTTCGCCCAGGATACCGGTCAGAATGTAGTCACCGCGTCTATGTACTTTCATATCGGTGCTAACATGGATCAGCGGGAACAGGTCTACATCGGAACCATGACTTCCGCGGCACTCGGCGTACGGAACGCGGGAAACCAGGAAATCATCACTCTTTCAACACCTGATGAAGCAAACCGAACGATCGGAGTTCTCGATACGGCATTAAAATCCATCAATAAGCAGCGGGCTGATCTTGGTGCATACCAGAACCGGCTTGAATACGCTGTGAAGGGACTCGATATCGGAGCTGAAAATCTGCAAGCTTCAGAATCCAGAATCAGAGATGCTGATATGGCACGGCAGATGGTAGAGTTCACAAAGAACCAGATTCTGCTCCAGTCCGGAATGTCTATGCTGGCTCAGGCAAACGTAAAGAACCAGTCAGTATTGCAACTCTTGGGTTAAGGCATTAAAATTAATGTGAAACATGGGGTACGGTCTCTTTACTGAGGCCGTACCATGCTAATTAATCGTTCTTTGATAAACACCCTCCCCGGTTAAAACCCCGGAGTGTATAGATTTTCTACTCTTAATTGGTACAGAAGAGGAAACACCATTCAACAGGAAGGTGGAACGGGCCGGATTAGCGCGATTCTCCGGTTTCCTGTGAATGATAAAAAAGGCAAGGATTGCCTTTTATACGTATCAAGGAGGGTTATATGATAATAAACCACAATATGAGCGCCGCTTTCGCCAGCCGGACACTCACGTTCCGCAACCAGGATGTAACGAACAACATCGAGAAACTTTCTTCAGGTATGCGGATAAACAAAGCAGGCGATGATGCATCAGGTCTAGCAGTTTCTGAAAAACTAAGAAGCCAGGTGCGCGGACTGAATCAGGCAGAACGGAATATCCAGAATGCAGTTTCTTTTATTCAGACAACTGAAGGCTACCTGCAGGAAACGCAGGATATACTTCACCGGATACGGGAACTTTCTGTGCAGTCCGCAAACGGTATTTACACAGCTGAAGACCGAATGCAGATCCAGGTCGAGGTTTCACAACTGGTAGACGAGGTAAACCGGATCGCTTCTCACGCCCAATTTAACGGCATGAACATGATGACCGGAGCCTTTGCCAGAGATTCCGCGATTGACCGGGTTATGCAGTTCCAAGTCGGCGCGAATATGGACCAGAACGAACGGGTATACATCGGAACTATGACCGCCCAATCTTTAGGACTGACAGGAGCCCAGGGAGGTGAAGGAGTTGTAACGATTTCCACTCCCGATGAAGCCAACAGAACTATTGGTGTAGTAGATACAGCATTAAAAGCTGTTTCAAGGCAAAGGGCCGATCTTGGCGCTTACCAGAACAGATTTGAAATGGCCCAGAGGGGTATTGCAGTTGCGGCTGAAAATCTTCAGGCTTCCGAATCCCATATTCGGGATGTTAATATGGCCAGTGAAATGGTGGACTTTGTAAAGAATCAGATTCTTATGCAGTCCAATACCGCGATGCTGGCTCAAGCGAACCTGAAAACGCAGTCAGTACTGCAGCTGCTCGGTTAATGTTTTCTGTAATATGATACCGTTCCACAAGAAAAATTTTTATTTAAAAAAAAGAGACATAAAGAGATCTCTGGACGTCATCTCTTTATGGCGATTGAAGGAGGGAGGATATCGCGCTATCCTCCTCTCCTTTCTTACACGGAGGTAAGAGTATGTCCATGGAAATAAGGGGGATAACCGGCCGGAGAAGTCAACCGGATGTGACTCAAAACGCGGCCAAGCAGATCTCCCAAACAAAAGTATTAGCCGACACATCTCACAGGGAAATGTCAATTCCTGCTACTTCGGTAGACAGTGAACAATTGGCCGCGGTTCTAAAAGAACTGCAGGATGTTTCAGGCGCGTTTAATAAGCGGCTGAAGTTCGATCTTAATAAGGAATTAGGACAGGTTATTGTTAAAGTGATTGATGGAAATACCGATAAAGTAATTAAGGAGCTTCCGCCCGAGGCTCTTCAACGGCTGTATCTACGCATACGCGAAGCTATAGGTCTGTTGATTGACGAAAAGATTTAGATTATATTTTACTGGGAGGCGGATAATCCTCCATGTCGGACATAACCATCCCTGGAGTAACCAGCCGGTATAATACAGGCAAAATAATAGAAGATCTCATGGAAGTCGAACGTATTCCGTTGGAACGGATGCAGGATACGGTCGACGAATATAAAGAGCAGAAGAAGGTGTGGCAGGAACTGAACGGTTCTATCGCCCAATTCCGCGAAACCGCGGGAAACTTGTACGGTTTTCAGAATCCTTTCAGTGAACGGGTTGCTATTTCCAGCAATGAATCTGTATTAACCGCGTCGGTTGAGCGGAACACACCGGAAAACATCTCTTCCGTAATAGTAAAGAGCAAAGCTAAGAGCGACAGGTTTCTGTCAAAATCTCTTTCATCTGAATTGGAAATTCCAGAAGGCTCCTACGGTTTTCAGGTGGGAGACGAAAAAGTACAGTTTTCTTTTAGAGGCGGATCCCTAAGGGCGTTTTCCGATGCGGTAAATAAGTACGGCGGCGATACCGTTAAGGCAACGGTAATCCGGAACACCGCTGAAACTGAAGTTCTTCTGATAGAATCTCTTATTACCGGCGCGGAAAACAGAATGACCTTCCTTGAAGACTCCGCAGTGCTTGGTCAGAATATCGGAATGATTGAACCCGTTTCGGGAGCCACGAAAACAGTGTCCCTTGAAGCACCCGGAGATTACCGGAATATAAGCGGCTCCAAAGCGACGCTGACGGACGGCGAACTTACAGTACCCACGGGAAGCACCGCGGTTATTCCGGTTGACCTTCCTTTCGAGATAAATGAAGCAATGATCCTGGAAATGAAGGTGAAACTGGAATATCTCCCGGAGAAGGAATGGACACCCCCTGACCCGCCTCCGGGACCGGAACTTACCTCTCCGGGGGAAACAACTCTGGAAGACATCACAATCACGGACAACCCTTCCAGAACGGAAACGCCGGAATACCAGCCGCCTGAACCGCCCCCGAAGGTATTAGACCGGAACGTAATATCCCTTCAAACCGAAGGTATGGAGATACCGCTCCAGGAATTCCAGGACTCCGATACATTTCAAACAGTACGGGTCCCTCTTTCGGAATATCTGAATACCCTAGACGGTATCATAATTAAGAACCCAAACACACATCGGGATGTGACCGTTACCGATATCAGGATATACGATCCAACCGTACGGGGAGACTACCGGCCGGTTAATCCTATCTCGGAAGCCGACGACGCGGTCGTCCTGCTGGAAGGTATCGAGGTAAAACGTAGCTCAAATACCATTGATGATCTTATCCCGGGAGTAACGCTGAACCTTCACGGAGAATCAACCCAAGAAGTTTCCCTGTCCGTAGAACCTGACCGGGATCTGGTTAAAGAACAGATCACCGACTTAATCGGTACCTATAATTTACTGCTCCGGGACATTCATACCGTTACCGTAAATGACGAAGCCGTTATCAATGAAATCCAGTATTACTCAGAAGAAGAACAGGAACAGGCACGGGAAAGACTGGGAATTTTCCAGGGCGATATGACCCTGCAGCGGCTCCGCTCTTCTCTCCGTACTATGATGATGAACGCGTATTCCACCAGAGACGGCAGAGATCTGTCTATGCTGGCACAGATGGGAATCGCCACGAATACGCAGCCGGGTTCGGGGAATATTGATGCAGCCCGACTTCGCGGTTATCTTGAAATAGATGAAGAAAAACTTGACGCGGCCTTGAGTAATAATTTTGAAGCGGTCAAAGATCTGTTCGGAAGCGACAGTGACGGAGATATGATAGTAGACACCGGACTTGGATACAACCTGGATACCTACGTGAAGCCGTATACCAAAACAGGCGGTATATTCTCTACAAAAATCGCAACAATTGATACCCAGTTATCCAGAACCAACACTGATATCGAGAATTACAATGATCATCTTGAGCGGTATGAGCAGTCAATAAAAGAAAAATATGGTAGAATGGAGGGAGCCCTGGAATCATTGGAAGAAACATCACGGGCAATCGATAATTTCAGTACACGGAACAGTCAGAATCAGTAGGAGGCTCATGTGCGGATACTGATCAACAAGGAACAGATTGATTTTTCTCTGGAAGACGAAAAAAATCTCGGTGAAGTTATCAACGAACTTCAATTATGGCTGGAGAAATCGAGAATGACTATCGACTCCCTCAATATCAACGGAAAAAAAGCCGTACCGGAAGAAATCGAGACGTGGAATACGAGATCCATTGATGAAATCAGCGAGATAGACATTGAAGCAAAATTGAACAGTGAAATAGAAGCGGAAAAACTAGGGGCCGCTTTCGTAGCGTTCAAACAGCTCCGGGAAGGTATTGATTCAGGGGACGTCGAGCGTACAGCCCAGGCCGCGGCGGAAATCGTTGACTCCGAATCAATTCCTTATAAAATTTTATTCGACATAACAGGCGAAGAGGGCTTGAATTCCGCTAAGGAAATTATCGAGCGTGAAGGCCTTATTTCCGGA
The DNA here is from genome assembly GCA_964384485.1 of uncultured Spirochaetales bacterium. Classification (GTDB taxonomy): domain Bacteria; phylum Spirochaetota; class Spirochaetia; order CAYLLE01; family CAYLLE01; genus CAYLLE01. Next base: position 7,374 of record CAYLLE010000038.1, read on the forward strand.
AATATACCTGAGGGTGAAGAAAAAACGAAAACTCTTACGTTTGCAGATAATGTTCTTAAAATCATCACGGGCCGGGCAAAGGAGCTGGCCTATCCCCTTCGGGAAGCCTCTGCCGCAGCCGGTATTCTAAAGGGAATGATTCCCCGGCTCAATGAAGTTTCGGTATATCTGCAGACGGGAAGAGACGAAGAAGCTATGAATCTGATAATCCGTTTCGCCGAACTCACACAAAAACTTCTCCGCCTGTTACCTCATCTAGGGAGTGGAGAAAAGGGTCAAATTAATGAAGAATTTGCCCGGAACCTAAATGACAAACTAAATGAGGTTGTAGGAGCTTTCCACGATCAGGATTCAATACTCCTCGGGGATCTTATGGAATATGAAATAACTCCGTGTATTGAAGAACTCCTAACCTACTTTCTTCCGGTTGAAAAAGGATGATCCTCCTTCAGTATATTGAACAGCCGAGTCCCGTTACCACCTATATAACACTGGGAATTATGGGAGGACTTATTATAATCTCGATATTAGGCGGTATCATTTCTTCCCGCCGTAAGGCACAGGGGAAAAAAGGAAGCCTCTCATATAACAAGTTCGCTTTCAGAAGAAGGGCCAAAAGGATCGGACTCAAACGAGGGCATATCTATATGCTGCAGCAGCTCATATCCTCCCAGCGGATCCGGAATCCGTACCGGCTGCTTCAGCCTTCCGGACTATTGTCTTCAGCTATACGGAGAGGCATCGGAGATATAGAGCTCTCGTCGGATGATAATCTCACGAAAGAACGGAAAAAATCGCTGCTCTTTCAGTCGAAACGGATCATCGAAAACAATACCAGCCATGTACGGGTCCTTCCCAGTACAAAGCATCTTAAAATCGGGACTCCTTTGTATCTCTCGCCCCTTACCAGAGATACAAGGGAAGATGTCGAAAATGAAACTTATGAATCCATCGTCTCGGCTAAACTCAACAATATGCTCGGACTTTCTATTCCGGAAGACAACCGGAGAAAACAGGTAAAGTGGCCGAAAGGCACCAGGCTGAGTGCGGCTTGTCCTTCCCGGGGCAATCAGGTGCTTACATTTACCACCAAAGTTCTTGGATATAATACAACGTCCGCCAGGAGGGGGAATCCGCTCCTTTTTGTAACCCATGCCCAAAATCTGCAGGAAAAACAGCAGCGCCGGGCTCCGAGGAGACAACTGAAACAGCACGCGTATTATTACCGGGTAAATATTGTAGAAACAGGAACCGGGAAAAACAAGACCAGACGGGCTGTGGTTAGTTCGGAGGGGAAGTATCTGGGACGGTTGGAAGACATCTCCGCCGGAGGATGCCGACTTCAGGCAAGGATGACGATGCCCCGAGGAACTTTGCTGCGGATTGATTTTGAGCTGGAGCAGGCCCCTATCACCGTTTTCGGAAAGGTAGTCAAATCGGCCCGGGCTCCGGGTCGGGGAGGCATTATGCATCTTATGTTTACAAGAATTTCCCGGAAAAACCTTAACGGAATCGAATCTTTCGTGTACGGTATGAACTACGGAATGGAAAACAGCAGTCAGGATAATAAGGGATTATACGGATATTAGGATGAAATTGGAATCCATTGACAATATTCAAAAAAAAGAACTGGCAATTCAGTACCGCCGGGAGTATAACGGAGACGCTGTTTTCACCTCACCGGTAAAAGGCAACTGTACAAAAAGCATCAATTTTACCCTGGAACATTCTCCGGTGGGCGATCCCATCGTTAAAGTATCCGTGTTAGATGATTTAGATTATCCCCTGCTCCCTGTACTCGGACAGCTCAAGACATACATAACCAATTTAGACAAAGAGGGGAAGCTACACTGAAAACAATAGTCAGCCGTTCACAGGAAGAAACCTTCGGAATCGGCAAACAGATCGGTTCGGAAGCGTCACCGGGAACAATTATTTCACTTGTAGGACCTTTAGGATCGGGAAAAACGGTGCTTACAAAAGGAATAGCCCAAGGACTGGAAATAGAAGAAGAGGTAACCAGCCCTTCGTTCACAATCATGTTTGAATACGAAGGTCGGCTTCCCATGTATCACATTGATCTTTACCGGCTGTCCGGAAAAGCGGAGCTTGAATATCTGGCTTTTGAAGATTACCTCTACGGCGATGGTGTTTCCGTCATCGAATGGGGTGAAAAGATGGATTTTCTTCCTCCCGAAACAGTCCGGATCACGATAGAAGTCAACCCCGATTTAAGCCGGAAAATAACCTTTGAAGGAACCGCCCAATGAATATCCTCGCTGTAGACACATCCTCAGAACTGCTCAGTATAACCCTCCAGAATGGGGACGGGATATACGGAACATACCGCGATGTGGGTTTGCGGCATTCGGAGATACTTCCGGTGCTCATCGGAAATCTGTTCGAAGAAGCAGGCATTTCCGCGTCTGATCTTGACTTGACGGTTTATGCTTCAGGTCCCGGATCATTTACCGGGTTGAGGATCGGTGCTGCTACGGTGAAAGGTATTGCCGCGGCAAAAGATGTCCCCTTTGTGGGGGTACCGGTACTTGATATGCTCAGTCACGGCCTAAATCACCTGCCCTATCCTGTAGTACCTGTTATCGACGCGAAAAAACGGCAGTTTTACGCGGCGGTTTATAACAAGGGACAGAAAGCAGGTCCGTACCTGGATATCTCCCCGGAAGAGCTGGATAATCAGGTCACCGCTAAATCACCGGTATTCATAACCGGTCCTCACGCTGAGCTGTTTAAGGAAAGGTACGGCGGAGAGCTGGAATTAATAATTGACCCGCTCTGCAGACTGCCGAAAAGCAGAAATCTTATCACCCTGGGGAGCAGTCTATACCGGGAGCGGGGCGGAGATTCCGATACATCTTCGCCCATCTACCTGAGACTGAGCGAAGCGGAACTGGATAAAAAGGCCGGAAAGCGTTAATCGAGAAAATCTTCCAGCGAGGGGAGCTCCGTTGCAGCAGACTCCGCCGCTTTCCGGTTTTCTTCCTGTATCGCCTGGTAAACTTCCATCCGGTATATCTTAACCCGTTTAGGAGCCTTAATACCGAGCTTAACCTGGTCACCCTTTATATCGATAACGGATATTTCGATATTATCATCGATGATAATACTTTCTTCTTTTTTACGAGCCAGTACGAGCATTGTTACTTCCGTGCAGTTTCATTTCTTCCATGATGTCATGGCGTATTTTCCAACGCGGATCATTCGCGATGGTCTGTTTTCCAATCCGTTTTTTCTTATTTATGATCAGCGGCCCCTGCAGATTCGCCGTCATACGATTCCGATCAGCGGGAATGGTGACGATCGCGAAAACAAACACATCCTCACGGGATTCGATCTCCAGTTCTTCGAGCTCGTAATCAGGAACATCCGTTTCGTAGTCGGGACGGAAAATAAAGGGGTCGATAAGGATGAATGCAACTTCTTTTTTCTCCAGAGACTGAAGCCAATAAAACGGCGGCCGCTCTGAATCGAGCAGCGCGTACTGGTAAAGAGTATCAAACCCGAGAATACCGGCGGGAAACGTTATCAGCTGCCGTTCATCAATTTCCATAGGTCCGTAAGCTTTTGTTTCAATCCGCATCTTTTACCTCAAAAAATCCAGCAGCGTGGGCTGTATTATCCGGGATGCCGTAGACAGCGCCGCTTTATGGGTATATTCAAGCATTTTAAGTTCCGTAATAGCCTCGGAAAGATCGAGATCGGTTTCTCGGGAAAGCATAGCCGTAACTTCAGTTGCGTCAGTTTGGAGCCGCTGGTATGTAAGCTGAAGCCGCTCATTCCGTGCTCCAAGATTACCCACCGCGGCGTTCAGACTATCAAAAGCGGTGTCAATGCCCTTAAGTACGGAACCGCCAACCTGTAATGTATTCCCCGAAAGCATCTCATCCCTGGCGTGAATAACCATATCAAACAGAGACCCTCCGTATACCCGGGCTGTGGGGTCAAAATTCTGCGGAGGCGGCGAGTTTCCCTGAGTGAGAACCCCTAAGTCGGAAAGTACCGTTCCTGAATCCTGCTGGAGCCAGACCTGATGCGGGCTGGTTGTCTGCAGCACCAGGGAGCTTCTCACCGGATCAAGTCTCGCTTTGACCGGGGCTCCGGAGCCGTTGATTTTGGACATGATGGCTTGGATATTATCTCCCGGGGAAAAATTAACCTCTACTCCGTCGATCATTACTGTAGAATTTTCTTTAACGACATAATCGGTGGAATCGACCGATGAATAGATCTGCTGGTTTTCCGCCCAGAGAACCTGATTGCCGGGAAACGATGTTTCGATATGGACTCCCTCGGAAATCTCTGTTTTCTTAATGTTGATGTTTCCCACATACTGTACTTCAGTAACTACCTTTCCGCTGCTTCCCGGAACATGTCCCATAACCGCCCGGAAGGGTTCGCTTCTGGTCCGGTCACCGGAAAAGATGGTATTGCCTTCCGCGTTCCTGGCGTTCCCTAAATCAATCAGGCTGGAAAGAAGCTCATTGACTTCGGTACCCATGGCAACAAGGTCGTCCTTGGAATAACTTCCGTTCGCGCCTTGCACGGCCAGTTCACGAATCCGGTGCATGATGTCCACCGCCTGACGCATATAGGTTTCGGTTTCCCGGTGGTTGTCTATGGCGTAGCCCGCGTTCCGCTGAAACCGGTCCAGACGTGTAAGGAATGAATCGTACCGGACGGCGTGGGAAGCGGCGACGGGATCGTCCCGGAGATTGTGGATACGGTTCTGCGATGCCATGCTGTTCTGCATCTTGTTAAGCCGTACCTCCCGGTTCATCATATGGTACTGCATATTGTCATTCGGCATGTTTGTGCTGATTCTTTTCATGGAAGTTATACACCCATCCTGTTGATAATTGTATCCAGCATGGTATTTATCTGATTGATGAATCTGGCCGCGGCGGCATATCCATGCTGGAATTTGATCATTTCCGCCAGCTCTTCATCTATATTCACTCCCGAGATGGACTCCCGGGTGTTCCGCAAATCAAGTATGATCTGTTCCTGGGTCCGGGCGGCTATCTCGGCTTGTTCACCTTTCAGCCCGATCTCAGCCACGGTATTTGCAAAATAGTCATCAAAGGTGGAGATCTGCCCGAGCATCACCGGCGAGTTCCGTAATCCCGCAATGGCTAACGCGGCTTCACCGTTGCCCAGTTCACCAGCCCGGTCACCCACACCAAAAGAGGCGGCCACCGTGGCCGGTTCCCGCTGCAGTTCCGGATTTACGGCTATATATGCTGATGGATGCATCAGAGGTGTTACGGCGTATCCCGCCCCTCCCCGTATATCCAAAACAGCATCGGGATTTTCCCAATCGTATGCGCCCGCCGGACCCGGTTCGGTAAGAATGCCGGCGTATCCGGCCAGGAATTGTCCCGTGTCTTCCACATGTCGGACGACAAAGTCCGGGTTATCCATATTTTCCGCGGGAGCAGCCTTCAGGGTAAGCTCGCCTTCGATATTAAGCGTCGCCACCACCTCCGCTCCCGATGTGTTTATGCGGGAGATAACATCGGCCACCGTGTCGGTGGGAAAATACTCGATTTCACGGTTTCCATCGGGACCCGACAGGATCATAGTTCCAGCCAATCCTATCTGTTCCCGCATGTTCAGAGAATTCGTGCCGGACATCCGGAAGATGTAGGTTGAATCAAATTCACCGTCACCGTTCCTGTCGTAATTGCCCAATGCGTTATTGACAAAAGGATACTGTACGAAAAAATCCCTGCCGGTCCGGCCGTTCAGACCATAACCTTCCCGGTGGATCTCATTCACCATATCCATAAAATTTACACTCATCATGTCGAGATTCTGAATTTCCTGCCGGACATCCTGGTCCCGGAGTTCGATCAGAGCGCCTAAAACACCGCCCTCAATTCCCGCGTTCTCTTCTTCCAGATTCTCGCTCCACACAACCTCGGTGTATCCTTCATTCTGCGGATCAGGCCGTATTTCCAGGGGCCGGACAATCCCGCCCTGAACCAGGTGGTAACCTTCGGTGTGAATGTTAAACTCATCTTCGTCTCTGCCGTCGGTGGTAATATTGATAAGACCGCCCAGTCGCTCCGTCAGTAAGTCCCGCCGGTCCAGGAGATCATTGGGATTATCTCCCAGGGCCTGAACCCGGACTATTTCAACATTAAGTTCGGCGATCTCTCCGAGAAGGTCATTTACCTGCTTCACCGTGGCACGTATATCATCATCCAGCATTGTCCTGATCTGATCCAGACTCCTATACCGCTGGTTTATCGCTTCTGAAAGACCCGCTCCCCGCTGCAGAACAGCTTCACGGGCGGAAATCTGTTCAGGATGGATTGACAATTCCTGCCAGGCTGACCAAAAACGGTCGAGATGACCACGGACAGAGATATCAGCCGGTTCATTGTAAACTTGATCCAGCATGAGCAGATAATTATCCCGGGTATTCCAATATCCCTCAAGACTGGTTTGAGACACAATACGCTGTTCCAGAATCATGTCCTTAATTCTGTTAACCGATTCCACCGTGACTCCCTGACCGATCTGACCCGAAATTTCAGCGCGGTTGAGCTGGGGGTAATAAATCGGCGGGAACGTCTGCAGTTCTACCCTCTGCCTGCTGTAGCCCGGGGTATTCGCATTACTTACATTATGCCCTATTGTATTGAGGGCAACCTGAGATGCAAAGAGACTCCGTTTTCCAATCTCAATGCCGCTGAATGTGGACTGCATAATCTTAATCTCCTAAAGGGCCCGGTTAACAACCATCGGCATTTCACCGGGTCCTGCCGTTTTTCCGCTTTTAGAATAGAGTTTCCCCCGGCGGACCGGAAAAAGTTCATCCAGGACATTCCCCAATGTCTTCGCGGTTGTCCGGACATAAAATTCAATCCCTTCGGAAAGAGCTGAAATCCTGCTAACGAGAATCTTCATTTTTCTTCTTTTTTCTTCCAGTTCCCTTCTCGTTTCCCCGGAAATACGGCTGTACAGCTGCGAGAGGGAATCATCACCCAAAACATTTTCCTGATCAAGTTCATTTTGCGCCGATTCAAGAATCCGGTTCCGGTCGTACTCTAATTTTTCAAATTCTTCTACCAAGGGGGTATTTCTGCGCATGATCCGTTCCAGGTTGATCCAGTTTTTCTGGAACAAGGCGTCCCGTACTACCGTTAGGTTCTCCGCTAAATCGGTTAGTGATCGTATCTGCTCCGAAAGGGTTTTAGAAAGCTGTTCCGCAATATTCTGTAAATTTGTATCCACGTCTACTACCTCCCTTTATATTTCGGCCACATTTTCCATTTGCTAAAGGTTCTCCTTTCAGGTATTTTATTGTTAGGCAAAATTTGATTTAGGAGATATTGCGATGGCAAATGAAAAAGATTTAATAATCATAGGGGCCGGCGCCGCGGGACTTACCGCCGCACAGTACGGCGCCCGGGCAAACCTAAAAACCCTTGTTTTAGAGGAACTTGCGTCGGGCGGACAAAGTCTAATCATCGAGGGCCTAGAAAACTATCCGGGCTTTCCGGAACCAATAAACGGCATGGAATTTGCCAAGCGTTTTGAAGATCAGGCAAAGAATTTCGGAGCTGAATTTGAAATGGCCACGGCGGAATCGCTAAAAAAAGAGGGGGACTTTTTTATTATCACCACAAATAAAGGGGAGTACCGCGCTCCCGCGGTAATTATCTCCACCGGCGCGAAACACAGGCACCTGCAGATACCGGGAGAAGACAGGCTTTCGGGTAAGGGGGTTTCATACTGCGCGACCTGTGATGGTCCTTTTTTCCGCAACAAAAAAATGATCGTGGTCGGAGGCGGCGACGCGGCTTGTGATGAGGCCATGTTTCTGTCCAAGCTCACGGAAAAGATTATCCTTGTCCACCGGAGAGACCGTTTCCGTGCCCAGCCGTCACTGGCAAGCCGGGTGCTGAACAACAAAAATATCGAGGTAAGATTCAATACCTTACTGAAGGAAATACACAGTGATACCAACCCCATGGGGATGGAAAAGGTTTCCGGAGTTACGATGGTAAGAACCGATACCCAGGAGGAATACCGGGAAGACGCGGATGCTGTCTTTGTTTTTATCGGATCTATTCCTCAAACAAAAATTGTACCCGATGTTCCGAAGGATGAAGGGGGATATATCATAACGAATGAAAAGATGTCCACCCATACTCCCGGACTGTTTGCCGCCGGTGATGTCAGAGCGACTCAGTTCCGGCAGTTAGTAGTGGCAGCCGCGGAAGGCGCAATAGCGGCGCATGCTGCCGCGCAGTATATCGATGAACTCCGGGGAGAAGCGTACTAAGCTGATCATGTTTCACAAACGTTATTTCCTTCCTGCAGTTCTCCTTCTCTTAACCGTCGTTTACGGCAATGCCGTAGATTTTTGGGATAATATGGATGACCGGTCATTAGCATCCCGGCTCTTGGATGAGATGAGCGATGAAGAAATTGTTGCTCAGGTTTTCCTTATCGGTTGGTCCGGCCACGCCCCTTCTCCGGAAATACTCGAATGGATTCAAACCCGGAATATCGGCGGAGTAAAAATCTTCGGATGGAACGGAAAAGACCTTGGATCACTGGTTTCCACCCTTTCTCATATGCAGCTCACCGCCCAGGAGACCTCCAGGCGGATCCCCCTCTTTACGGCGACAGATCAGGAGGGGGGGATTGTCAGACATGTGCAGGGCGAGACAACGGGAACTCCAGGTAATATGGCCATCGGTGCCAGCAGACTCCCATACGACGCGTATATGACCGGTTATTACATCGGCCGGGAACTCAGGGCCATGGGGATAAACATGAATTTCGCTCCTACCGTGGATGTATATATCAATCCGGAAGCTGAAGTCATCGGTTCCCGGGCTTTTTCAGACGATCCAGTTCTTTCGGGATCCCTGGGCATCGCGTATTATAAGGGGCTCGAGAAAAATAAAGTTATCTCCGCGGCGAAACATTTTCCCGGACACGGGAATGCCCGGGGTGATTCCCACGGTATGCTTCCGGTAATAGAAGACTCGTTCGAAGAAATATGGGAACGGGATCTGCTTCCCTACCGGTTTCTCATACCTGAAGGTATTCCGGCCGTTTTAAGCGGGCATCTGAATTTCCCCGCGGTTACCGGGGACAAAACACCGGCATCCTTATCCGGTAAATTTATCAACGATATTTTAAAGGAACAGATGGGATTTAATGGAATTGTCATAACCGATTCACTCAACATGCTGGGAGCTCAGTTATACGCCCGGGACAATGGGATGACTTTCGGTGAGCTGTGTATTCAGGCAATAAGAGCGGGAAACGACATGATCCTTCTGAACACAACTCCCCTTTTTCACGGGGAAATATGGACAGCTATGATGAACGAATACCGGGACAACAGTGATTTCCGGATCCGGGTCCGGGACGCGGTTTTAAACATACTTGAAACAAAGCTGGAATACCTGAAACCGGAAGACCGGGTCCCCCTTAATCCTTCTCCCGAGAAACTTCATTTGAAAGTACCCGATCCGGAAGGGAAGCAGTTTTTCCAGCAGCAGGCACTCCGGAGTATCACCGTGGTCAAAGATAAAAACATACCGTTCAAACCCTCCGGAGAAAACAGTCTCCTTATAGCCGGTCAGGACAGACTTTTTCTCGAAATCGGCAAGCAAACGTATCCCCAGGCGGATACCCATCTTTTTACCGCGAGGTACGGGACGATTTCCGCAGATGAATTATCCGGATTGGTCAGGAAAATACGGCAGTATGATACGGTCATCTTTTGTCTGCAGAATAAGGGCAGTCTCAAGGCACTAAAAGCGTTGGAAGACCTTGGAACCGAAATAATTGTTTTTTCGATTTTAACTCCGGTTTACCTCAAGGAAACTCCCTGGATTGAAACGGCTGTCGCCGCTTACGGGTGGTGGTCAGATTCATACCGGGCCGGCTTTGCCTGTCTCCGGGGAGATTTTATCCCGGAAGGAATACTGCCTATACAGGGAATTTTAAAATCAAGATGAAATGGACAGCCGCGAAAAACGGTGACGGGAATGTGATCCGTGATTATCTTCTGCCCAGGGAGTATGCCTGCGTCTCCTTTACAGCACGGCTCAACCGGGATGGTATACCCCGGATACCGCCGAGAAAAAAGACGCAGGTGATGATACATGCTGATCCGGGAAAGCGCCGTATTACCGGGGCAATTCTCCAGACCCGGTACGGTTTCATCTTTCCGGTACTCGATTCAGCACCAACAGAGGAGCTGGCCGATGCTATGAAACGTTACAGCTCCCTGTTCTTTTCGGTAATGGGTACGGAAGAAGATGTAACTGCGTTAGATAATGTACTCGGCAGAAATGCCAAAAGAAACATCCGATATCACATCATGACCCAGGAATCCGAACGGCCTGTTCCGCTTATACCACCTGACGATCTGACAATCCGGAGAGCATTTCCCGGCGACTGCGATGCCCTTTATCCCCTTCAGGAACAATATGAACGGGAGGAGGTGCTCCTGAATCCAGCTTCATATAATGAAGAAATTACCCGGAAGTGCCTGCTGAAAGATCTTGAAAAACAAATTGTGTTTTTAGCTCAATACCAGGGCAAAACGGTCGCTAAAGCGGCAACAAACGCCCGGGGGTTCAGCTTCGATCAGATCGGCGGTGTGTTTACCCTTCCGGAATTCCGGAATAAAGGCTTTGCCGGATACTTGATGAAAGACCTTCTGCGGTATATAAACCAAAGTGGCAAACGGGGTACGTTATTTGTCAAAAAGGACAACGGTCCCGCGGTGAGTTTATACCGGAAATTAGGATTTTCGATTCGGGAAAGTTTCTCTATCATTTATTACTAAGGCTGAATATGAACATACTATTTGTAACAAGTGAAGTATTTCCATACGCGAAGACCGGGGGGTTGGCGGACGCGGTATACGCGCTGGCCTCTGAATTGGCCCTCCGGGGGCACCGGGTCATAATAACAGTTCCCAAATACGGATTTTTAGCAGAGCGGGAGGATTTAATACTTCTTGAAGAGAGGCTTCCGGTAACCATGGGTATACGGTTTTTCCCCTGTTCTCTCCGGAAAAACCCGGCTGACCCCGGCATGCCCAATGTGGAATTTATTTTTATTGATTATGATCCCATATTCGGCAGAGAAGGCATTTACGGTTCCCCGGGGGAGCTCGATTTTTCCGATAACCTGCTTCGGTTCGCCCTGCTTTCCAAGGCGGCTCTGGAATACTGCCGAACGACAAGCTTTAAACCCGATGTGATCCATGGGCATGACTGGCCGGGAGTTCCCGCGCTGTTTTATGCCCGGTACGGAGAGGGGAGCGGCTTCTTCTCGGGGTCCTCCACAGTATTTACGATTCACAACATCGGCTACCAGGGTGTCTTTGACGCGTATCAATTTAACGTTCTCGGACTTCCGGATGAGGTTTTTCGGGCAAAACTTGAAAAAGACGGACAGATCAATCTGCTCAAGGGGGGAATCCTTGAAGCTGATATGATCACTACGGTATCTCCTACCTATGCCGAGGAGGTTAAAACAGAAAAATTCGGATTCGGTTTAGAGCAGATACTTACATCAAGAACCGACAGCTTTTCCGGGATTCTCAACGGAGTCGATTACAGCACATGGAATCCCGGTACCGACAAGTTCCTTCCCGTTCCTTTCTCCGCGGAAAACATGGAAGGTAAAAAAGAGGCAAAAAATGTACTCCAGGAACGTTCCGGACTTCCCAGGGAGGACGTACCGCTGATCGGAATGGTCTCCCGCCTGGTGGAGCAGAAAGGGTTTGGAGAGCTTTGCCGTCCCGGCAACAGCGCCCTTTACAATATCTGCAGTTCCATGGAAGTACAGATGGTTATTCTAGGCACGGGAGAAGAATGGATCCAGAAGGAACTGGTCAAACTCGGGGAAATGCTGCCGAATCTGCGTGTTACTATAGGATATGATGAAGAATTAGCCCATCTGATCGAAGGGGGGAGCGATTTTTTTCTGATGCCGTCCCAGTATGAACCATGCGGTCTCAATCAGATGTATTCCCTAAAATACGGAGCCATACCTATCGTGCGGTTTACCGGCGGGCTTGCCGACACGGTTGCGCCTGTAATGGTGCACGAGTCCGGTTCCGAGGGTACCGGATTTGTAATCCGGGATTCGGGAGAGACGGGCGGAGCGGCACTCGTAGAGACCGTACGGACAGCTGTGGAAATGTATAGGTTCAGGCGAGACAGGATCTTTGAAATACGCGATAGAGGAATGGTACAGTCCTTTACCTGGGAAAAATCGGCAGAGCAGTACGAAGCAGTATACCGGGAAAGCATCAGAAGGAGACCGCATTGATTAAAGCAGCACATGTATCAGATCTCCACTTTTCCAAGGTTTATCCTGAAGCGGAACGGGCCCTGCAGAAAGAACTTACTGCGGGAAATTACCGTCTGATTATAATAAGCGGCGACATTACTCAGAGAGCCTTCGCGGGACAGTTCCGGCGGGCTGCGCATTTTATCCGGGATTTACATATGCCGGTGCTCGTTATTCCGGGGAATCACGATATCACCAACATCAACCTTATACGGAGAATTATCAATCCGTTCAAATATTATAAACGGTATATCTCTGAGGACCTTGATCAGGTGTATGAGGATGATGATATCTTAGCCGTCGGTATTAATTCCGCGAAACGTTATCCCATCAGGAACGGAAAAATCTCAGCAGAACAGATCGCGCGGGCAGCGGAACGGTTCAAAAAATCCACCGCGGGATTCAAGCTCCTAGTCACCCATCATCCATTCATCCGTCCGCCCCATGGGTCATACCGGCATATCGTAAAAGGCGCCGGTATGACCATCAAGGGACTCAAGGACTGCGGGGTTTCCCTTATCCTGTCCGGACATTACCACACCGCGTACTTCGGGAGTATCAAGAATCACTTTCCCGGTATAACCCGTGACATAATCACTTCTCAGGCCGGCACCGCCGTCTCCCGGAGAACCCGCACGGACGGGAACACCATCAATATCATCAAAATAGAAAATGATGAGTTCTCGTTAACCTCAAAGGGATTTCTGCAAAACCAATTCCGGGAAATTGAGACCGTCCGGTTTAAATTTTCGGAGACAGAACTTGTTCCTATTCTCGCGGAGGAAGTTTCCGGAGAAGCCGGTCCCTCCGGTGATTGAGTGACCGGCTAAAAGCCCCCCCTTCGGGCCAGCCGCAAAGAGCTTCCACAACCGCCAACGCTTTTTGCGGCTGCTTCTCCCGGTGCTCCCAGTACTTAGCCGATTCGATCCCGGAAATAACATGCCGGTGCTTTTCCATGAGGAGATTCCAGATCCGGAGAGCGTCCTCCCACATTCCGGCCCTTTTATAGTACAGGCTCAAAAGGAAGCCGGATGGAACATGGCCGGAGGATGCCTGCCGCTCCAACAGTTCCCTTCCCCCCGGAAGGTCCTCCTGGAGCAGATATTTTCCTAACTGATACGCGTCCGTTCCGGTGCTATTAAGCGGATCCGTAAGGATCTTTGATATGTAGTTTAGGAGAGTAAGCAGGGTATGAATGTCCTGCCTGTGGTGCTCGAAGACACCCAATAGGGGACGGGGATCGCCTGAATTAAGGTAAGAAAAATAATAATCCGGCACCATTGCTCCCGGGACATCCAGATCCCGCTGTATTGAGAGAAGGTTCTGTTCAACTGAAGAAAGAGAACATGAACCGATCCGGGTCTTCCAGAATTTCCGCACGAGATGAAGGAGATCAAGCTGATTCGGAAATTCGTGGATCAGCCGGTTCAGCAGGAACCGGGATTTGAGAATGCTGCAGTCGAATGCTTTGCCGTTATAGGAAACATACCAGGCCTCAGGAGGGAGCTCCCGGTGGATAAGGGAGAGAAACTCAGGTTCACCGGGATAATCGGACAGAAAGTATTGCCGGATCGTTAACCGTCCGTTCCGGATCACTCCCATGCCCATCAGGAAAATAACCGTCCCTGCCCCGGATAATCCGGTGGTTTCGGAGTCTATGAATACCAGATCCTCCGGTTTATACTTCCCGCGAAAACTGCCGCAGTCTGCCGCCCCAGTTTCCCATACCCGAAGGTAGGTGTACTCCCCGATCCGCTCCCATCCGGGAATTACCAGATCCTTTATCTTCGCGTTCTGCCGCTGTTTACCCCTTACCGGTCCATCGGCCGGCCGGGCCTGTTTGCTTTTTTTAATCTGCAGGAATCTGCTGTAAAGATCGTCCTTCATGAATCAAGCCACTCGGTTAAAAAACGGCTGAGCATCCCCTTCGGGTCGGAGACTGCTGCACCGGCTTCGTCCGGGGGTCCGGCGCATGAGGGACATCCGGTTTTGCATCCGCAGGACTGGAGTATTTCCAAGGATGTCCTGAGTACTTCTTCAGCCTTGACCTTGAATCCTTCTGACAGACCGGTTCCTCCGGGGTACATGTCATATATATAGAGGGCGGGAAATCCGAAATGGGGGTCCCTTACCCGTTCGGCAATCCCGAGGTCCCGGGAGTCGCACAGCAGGTAGAATGGAGCCACATTCTTCACCAGCGTGCCCAAACGGGACAGAACCGGGGCTTTCGCGGACTCATCAAGCCGCTCCAGGGCTGCTCCGGCAGCCGTATCAGAACGGAAAATGATGATGAGAGCCCGGGTGTGCATCTCCTCCTCATCGAGGCTGATGTTGCCGTATCCCACGTTTTCATGGGTGTGGAACCGGATTTTCTTGAATTTAGCCGCCTGAGTGCGCACCAGAATATCACCAACGCCGTACAGGGCTCCTCCATTCTCTTCGGTGCCCTCTTCCATTAGAACTTTGATGTCCCGCTTAACCAGAGAATCGGTAAAATAGTTTACCGAAGTCTCCTCGACATAGCACCGGCGGTTCTCCAAATCAAGATTCAGCACGACATACTGTTTTCCCCGGTGGATATAGATTGCGTTGTCAAAAATAAGCTCCTTTGCTGAGGGCCGGTCCATTTCTCCGATAACCGCGTCCCTTCCTTTCGTGGTATCCACAATAACCACATTGTCGCTGGTGGCGCTCCGGAGGGATATCCCTTCGGCAGGATACGAGCGGTCGGACCAGTAGTACGCCGACCCGGTATGACGGACAACTCCTGATTCTTCAAGGTAGTCCAGGTATTCCCGGTGATTTCCCGGATAATCCTCGTCTTCTTTAAAGGGTAATTCAAATACCGCGCACTTCAGGTGATCCATATACACGTACGGGTTGTCCGGATCTATGTAGGCCGATTCAGGTGAACGGGACAGAAAATAACCGGGATGTTCGACCATGTACTGGTCTAAAGGGGCGGAAGAGGCGACCATTACCGCCGCTGAAAGTTCGTTTCTTCTTCCTGCCCTCCCCGCCTGCTGCCAGGCGGAGGAAATGGAACCCGGAAAGCCTCCCAATACGGCCGCGTCAAGTCCGCCGATATCAATTCCCAGTTCCAAGGCATTCGTGGAAACTACGCCGTGGATAGACCCGTCCCGGAGTCCTTTTTCAATTGCCCTCCGTTCCTTCGGCAGGTATCCCCCGCGGTATGACTCCACCCGGATGCGGTGATTATCGGTATAATGATTCGCCAAGGACTTGTTGATATAGGAAGCAATGATCTCGGTCCGTACCCGGGAACGGCTGAAGATAATTGTCTTGACTCCCCCCTTTAGAAAGTGCAGGGCAATGCGTTGAGCCTCCAGGGTGACGCCGCGGCGGAGTCCCTGCACCTGATCGATGAGCGGAGGATTGTACATAATCAGATGCTTTTCCCCGGAAGGCGCGCCGTTCCTGTCAACTAAAACTGTTTCTTCCTCAATCACCCGTTCGGACAGCTCCTGGGGATTGCCTATTGTGGCGGAACAGCAGATAAAAACCGGTTTTGATCCGTAAAATGAAACAATGCGTTTAAGCCGGCGTATCACATTTGTCAGATGGGAACCGAAAATTCCGCGGTAGGTATGAACTTCATCTAAAACTATATAGGAAAGAGATTTTAAGAAAGTGATCCATTTCGGATGATTCGGCAGTATCCCCGCGTGAAGCATATCCGGATTGGTGATGATTATCCTACCCGTGTTCCTCGCGGCAATTCTGAGAGAGGAAGGGGTATCCCCGTCGTAGGTTGCTACTTTTACCGGCAGTTCACCTGTCAGGATCGACCCGTTTAAAGCGGACTGCTGGTCCTGGGAAAGAGCCTTCGTCGGAAAAATATAGAGGGCCCTTGCTTCGGAATTCTCCAGCAAGCCCTGCAGAACGGGCAGATTATAGCACAGGGTCTTCCCCGACGCTGTAGGAGTAACAACGGTCAGGTTCTTACCCGACCGTACCGTCCGGTACGATTCCTCCTGATGGTTGTACAGCCGGCCGATACCGGATGATTCCAGCGATTTTGCCAATGCCGGATGAAGGTCTTCCGGAATGGGCCGGTAATCTCCCTCTTTCGCGGGTATATGTTCCCATCGGGTTATGTTCTTCGCGAGTATCCTGTCCGTTCTGAACGATTCCAGAACGGGGTGTATTTTTCCGTTCATATTTCATGTAAAGAATACCACAGCTTTAGTTTATTGGGGAATCCCGAAATCAGGAATTCCGATGAATTTTAGTTAAAATTCATCTCCATTGACTGTAATATTAATTTTGCCCATTCTCTCCGGTAGGAGAATGGATATGGAATTCCGCTATGATATCCCGCACCGGTGAAACAGACGCCGGTGTGTGCAGGAGCCGGGTTAAACAGCTTATCGTCCGGTTTTTCGCTTACAAAAACCAGCGTGCCGCTCAAGCTTTTAGAGCTCCATTGGATGGCCCTTCGGACCAACCAGGGATGGAACATTTTGGAAACCTGGCAGAGAACCATTTACGGTGAGGTACAAGAGACTCATCTCTGGGCATACTCGCTCTGGATGACGGAAGACTATAAAGGTGATGATACGGTGATTATTCCCGTAAAGCGGTGAGAAGGCCCGTTTAACCCGACAGATCCTATCCCGACTCAATGGTATGATACATGAACTATTTTTCCCACAATTCGCAGAAGCATTTTAATCTGGAAAAAACATAAATTTACCATGTTATTTCTTGACTACAGGAAAAATCAGCCTCATTATTAATCCCAGCAAACTGAATTAAAGGAGCAACCGTGGATAACGTACTGTCGATTGTAATGGGCGGAGGAAAAGGAACCCGGCTTTACCCGCTGACAAAGGAACGGGCAAAACCGGCCGTCCCTTTCGGAACGAAATACCGGCTTGTGGATATTCCGCTCTCTAACAGCATAAATTCCGGGTTTAAAAAGATCTATATTCTTACCCAGTTCAATTCCGCATCCCTGCATATGCATCTTTCTCAAAGTTATAACTTCGATACATTTACCCGGGGATTTGTAGAGATACTGGCGGCGAAACAGACCTTTGAACATTCCAGCTGGTATGAGGGAACAGCAGACGCGGTGCGTAAAAATTTCGCCCATTTCCATTCCCAGTCTCCCAGTCACTATCTCATACTTTCGGGAGATCAGCTCTACCGGATGAATCTTCAGGACTTCTACCGCCAGCATGTTGAAACCGGAGCCGATATTACGATTGCGTGTACACCGGTAGATAAGGAACATTCACCCGCGTTCGGCATTCTTCAAACTGATAAAAACTGCAGGGTCACCGGCTTTGTGGAAAAACCGCCCCTGGAGCAGGATATCTCGGATTTACGTTTTAGAGATTCAAACTCCGGCAGCAATGGACGTGATTACCTCGGATCCATGGGAATATACTTCTTTAACGCCGGAATCCTGGAAAAAGTTCTGGATAATGAATACAAGGATTTCGGGCATGAAATAGTACCAAAAGCGATTGAGCAGGAGAAAGTTTATGCTTACACTTTCAAAGGATTCTGGGAAGATATCGGTACGATAAAATCATTCTACGAGACAAATCTGGATCTGGCTTCTGTTAATCCGTCTTTTAATTTTTATGATGAAAACAGTCCAATTTATACCAGACGCCGTTACCTGCCGGCCTCAAAATTCAACCGGTGTACAATATCGAATTCTCTGACGGCGGAAGGTTGTATTATCTCAGACGCTGAAATAACCAATTCTCTGATCGGAATACGGACAGTTATCAATAAAGGAGTTTACTTAGACGGAGCGATCTGTATGGGCTCGGATTACTACGAAACGCCACAGGAAAAACAGGCAAACCGGGAGAAAGGCATTCCCGATTTAGGAATCGGAGAAGGGACCGTGATCCGGCGTGCAATTATTGATAAAGACGCAAGAATCGGAAGGGGTTGTAAAATCGACGTTCACAATGAAGAACCGCCAAACGGTGATTACAGCACCCATTTCATCCGTGACGGTATTGTTATAGTTCCAAAGGGGATGATCGTTCCGGACGGGTCTGTGCTTTAATTTTAAAAAAGAGTAATGCCACCGAACGTGGACAAATTTTTCCCCAAGTTTTGAATTA
>CAYLLE010000039.1:0-25640 GCA_964384485.1 uncultured Spirochaetales bacterium
GTAATAAAACAATTTATAAATTTTAATGCGAATGTGATCACCGGGAATTGCTGGCCTCAGTCCCAATTTTATCTTTAACCGAACACATTTCTGCTGTTAGATATCTCTATTATTCATCAAGGCCTTTATCGGCACTTAGGTATTCAGCATACTTTATCTTTCCAGGATATACTCCATCAGCCACTCCATTGCCGGGCGGAGAGATCCGTCCGCTCGTATCAGATATCCGTTTTTTCTCCACATATTATTTTCCCGATAACCCCAGAAAGTAATTCCTTTAATTGGTTCATGATTCCAGAAAATTTTGAATATTGAGGAGAGAATTTTAAGTTGCCTTTTGTCATCTGGAATATCGACATCGAACTCAGAAATGTATACGGGAAGTCCAATGTCTTCGGCCTTCCTCAGATTTTCTTCGATCACGGAAACGGGAGTATCTTCTAAAAAATGCCCTTGAAGCCCTATCCCGTCCAGAAGCTCTCTCTCTTTCAAAACATTAACGATTTTCAAATACTCATCCATTTTACCCGAATCCCGGAGAACACTATGCTCATTGATTAACAGTTTTGCATGGGGAGATGCGGCTCTTACCAGAGAAAAGGCAGTCACAATCCAATCCCAGCCGGTTTCTCCCGGTCCTCCGATCGACCATCTGTACGGCGCAGGCAAGGTAAGAGGTTCGTTGACAACATCGATAAGATCAAGTTCGGGGTACCGTTCACAGAACGTCTTAATCCATTTTTCGACAAACGGTTTCTGCGTTCCGGGAAGCAGCTGATGGATCCACTTAGGTTCCTGCATTCCCCAGACAAATGTATGCTGTTTAAGTACAAGATTGTTTTTCTTTGCAAAAGAGTACACATTGTCCATGCTTTCCCATTGATACGTTTCAGGTTCCGGCATGACAACACCCCATTTACCCGCGTTTCCGGGAGTAATCTGGTCCCAATATTTCAGAAAATCATCCTGAATATCTTTTTTCTGTTGTCCTCCGATGTTCCCCACGAATTTTTTTCTTCTTCCTTTCATACAGATCAAGCTATCACTCTAAAGGCACAGTCACAACACATTTCTAAGGAAAGTGCCCGTTTATACAAATTCTGGTAAATATTTCTACTATGTGATTGAAAAATTCTTGTGTTACGATGCATTCACTAACCTTGAAACCGAAGGGTTCTTTCTACTGGGAGTTTACATGGAGAAGCATACTATTGCTCAAACAATAAAGAATCAAAAAACACTGCTATTATTCATACTTCCCGGAGTAGTTTTTTACGTTCTATTTATGTACTATCCCATGTACGGATTAATAATGGCTTTTCAGGACTTTAACCCGGTCCATGGCTTCTCGGGCAGTCCTTTCGTCGGATTTAAAAATTTCAAATTTATTTTTTCTACACCTAACTTCCAGGAAGTTCTCCGGAATACCGTTGTAATCAGTTTACTGAAATTGCTGTTCGGTCAACCAATACCGATTATTCTCGCGTTAATGATTATTGAAGTAAAAAACATACGTTTGAAGAAAACAATACAGACAATATCATACATGCCGCATTTTTTATCTTGGGTTGTAGCTGCCGGTTTATGGTACAATTTCCTTGCCGGAGAAGGAATTGTTAATTCATTGCTTCTAAAACTTAATCTACTGGATGAGCCGATATATTTTCTTGGAAATAAATCGTGGGCATATCCTATAATCATATTCACTTCTATTTGGAAACAAGTCGGTTTCGGCTCCATCATATATCTTGCGGCACTTTCCGGTATTAATCCCGAACTTTATGAATCCGCCAAAGTTGACGGTGCTGGAAAACTCCGACAAATTTGGCACATTTCTCTGCCTGGAATAAAGCCGACCATTGTTGTTCTATTTATCCTTGCCGTATCAAATTTGATGCGAGCAGGATTTGATCAAATACAAGCGTTTCTTAATCCTCAAATCAAGCCTGTTATAAACGTTATTGATACAGAAGTATTCAAGCTTTTAACTACCGGCGGAATTATGCAGCTTTCCATTGGAGCCGCTTTGGGATTTTTCCAGGCACTTGTCGGTGTAATGCTCTTCATAATAGCCAACCTTTTCTTCCGGACGATTAAGGAGGAATCAATCATATGAAACGTCCCCGGGCAGGCCGGATTATAAATATCAGCTTCTTATTAGGTTTCTGTTTTCTCTGTGTGTATCCTTATTGGAATGTTGTGATTTACGCCTTGAATGATTCTACGGATGCCCTGAAAGGTTCTCTATATTTACTCCCGAGAGTACCCACCCTTTTTAATTTTTCAGAACTGCTTAAAAATATAGAAATAGTCCGGGCTTTCGGTGTTTCTGTATTCCGTACTGCATTCGGCGTGGTCACCTCCGTAGTAATGAACGCGATGTTCGCGTACGCGTTTTCAAAGAAATATCTCATCGGAAGGAATTTTATTAAATGGATGGTTGTGATCCCATTATATTTCGCTCCCGGGATTGTGCCTATGTATATTGTGTTAAAGCAGCTCCATCTGACAAACAGTCTTCTGACATATATCATCCCCCATATCTACGGCTCATACATCATTATTATCCTGCATTCTTTTTTTGTGACCATACCTCGTTCACTCGAAGAAGCGGCCAAAATTGATGGGGCGGGGGACGGCATGATCTTCTTCCGGATCGTTTGGCCAACATCAAAACCGGTTCTCGCGTACATCGCCCTTTTCCAGGCATTATGGCACTGGAATGACTGGTTTATAGGCGCGACGTACATATTTGATCAGAAAATCATCCCGGTTCAGACACTGCTCTTAAATATGATAAAAGAACGGGCCGCGGATGTAATGTTAGATCCATCCTCTTTCGCAGAAGGAAGGAGAGAAGTAACTGCTAAAAGTCTGCAGATGGCAATGATAGTCATCACAACTGTACCGATTCTCATGGTGTATCCGTTCCTGCAAAAATATTTTGTCCAAGGCATCATGATCGGCTCAATTAAGGGCTGATAGTCGTGTTTATAGTACCGTATATCGGTATTTAAATAACATTAAGGAGGTTTCGTCATGAAACAATTTTGTAAGAGGTTAATAATGCTTACTGCATTATTCGGTCTTTTCCTTTCACCCGTATTCTCAAACGGCACTAAGGAAGCCGCGGCTAAGGACGGGGAACCTGTGGTACTCAATAGACTCATCATCGTAGAATCAGGTGCCCTTGATCCGGTCAAATTCGAGGACGATGAATACGCACAGGAGATTCTTAAACGGTTTAACATCAAACTCATTAATGATGTTGTGCTTTTTGCTGACATGAATGAATACAACAAACGCCTTACCCTTTTGGCAGCTGCCGGAGACTGGCCGGAGTTTTTACATGCTAAAAAAGGAGCATTTACAACATCTATCATCAATACAGCGGGACAGGAAGGTCAGCTGTATGATTTTACAGATGATCTTAAAGATCCCAAGCGGTGGAAATATAATGAACTCTTCGCTGCCGGTATTGACTTTAATATTGATCCGGACACAGGAAAAATTTTCAAACTTCCACTTAAAGCTGAAGGTTTTAGTACAAATGATCCAGCCTACACAGCTCCCAACATTCGTGTTGACATTTTAGAAAAACTCGGAAGAGATTTTCCCGGCACTCCGGAAGAATTCTATTCATTGCTGGTTGATATTAAACAAAATATTAAGGCCCTTGATGGAAGTGAAATAATCCCCTTGTCTCTGCCGGAAGGTGTCCTGAACGGTGCCGGGTGGACGTCTTATATGCTGTTCAGTAACTGGGTTCAGAATAACGAATGGGAGTGGAACGATAATACCGGCAGATGGGAACGTCCCGTTTGGTCTAATCATGAAGGTTTCGAAAAAATGGCTCTTTTCTTTCAGAAACTGTATGCTGAGGGGCTTCTTGATAAAGAAACATTTATCCAGAAAAATGATCAGCTGAAAGAAAAAATGTCGGTCGGAAAAGTCGGTGTATCCACCTTTCCGTTCTGGGACCTTTTCCCTATCAACGACAATCTCTTTAAAACTGACCCGACTAAGAAAACCTATTACGGTTTCATGACTCCATTTCCCGATCCTGAAACAGTGGATTATTATAAAGGCTGCGCGTATAGCAATTTCGGATACGAAACCCTATCTATTAACAGTAAAACATCCCGTGAAAAAATAGATGCATTCTGGACTTTGCAGGATTTTGCGGTTACAGAAGAGGGAACACGGCTTCAAAAATCAGGGATCGAAGGCGTCCATTACAATATGGTGGACGGCAAAATGAAAAAGACTCCGGATCTCGTTGAGAAAATGAAAGGAAACAGCCGGTACCTGGGACAAAGAGGATTTGTCAACTTCCTGTTTGGTGTAGATTATGAGTACAAATATGAAATTGCAGACTTAAGTGTACCCCCGCACACACGCACCGACAGACAGCAAATGGTTGCAATTACTGATACAGACAGAGATCAGCTAATGTGGGAATTCACTTCCAAAGCATTCTTTGTTGACGCCGGTTCAGTTGAACAGGCAAAAGATTCAATGCTCCGAGAAGCCCAAGGGGACATTTTTATTAAAGCGGTTACCGCAAAATCACCCGAAGACGCGCTTTCGATAGCCAAAACTTGGCGAGATGTTTCGGTTAGTCTCGGCATAGATGATTTATACGCAGAAAAACTTGAACTTGCGGGAAAACCATAATTTGATTTGTTAGAACATTAAAAGGTGCCGGTGGAATTCCGGCACTTTTTAAATCGAAGAATCATAATGTTTTTCTAAGAGTCCTTACTTCCAGAGGCCGCATTCCGTACTCACGTTTAAACATTCTATCGAAATACGCATGGCTGTTGTACCCGGTCTGGAATGAAATTTCTTCTATGGTTAAGTCGGTACAGCAGATAAGTTCATATGCTTTTTTTAGGCGCAGTTTATTTACATACTTTTTAAAAGACACGCCGGTGTGTCTGGAAATCAGCTTTGATAAATAACTTTCAGAAATATTGAACTCGGATGAGATTATTGTTCTATCTATTTCATCCATGTAGTGAGCGAGCAGATATTCATTTATGAGAGTAAAAAGATCTTTCTTTCCGTTTTCAATCTGGATTGCCGCTTCAGTATTAAAGATAGTTAAAAGTCTATTATTAAGAAAATACAGGAGATCATTTAGATCGCGAAATTCCTGTATTGAAGGGAATGAGTAAAGTGTATCCGGGAATTTACCATTCAGGCTTTTTTGAATATCGGACAGAAAATTCCAAAAAAGACTAACACATTTCAAATAATGGTCTTCAATCAAAGGAAAGTTATCGTTATTAAAGCTTTTCCCGGAAAAAAGAATTCGAATTATCTTTTGAGCCTCATCTTTGTTCCGCAGTTCCAATGTTTTTCCAAGCGCGGTCACAAGATGTTCTTTTTCATTCCGGTTGTACCGTGATGAATGAGGAAGATTCACCGGAAATAAGACTTCATCCATATCCGGAATAAACCGGACTAAAGACATAATACGGCACTGCCGGAAGGACACTCGGAGTGTTTCTATTGCCGATACAGTTTTATCAAAGCAAACTATGAAAGAACGCTTTGATAATGACGGATGTTCTTTCAGGCATTTTACTGCGTTCTGCATGCCTCCCGTAAATGAAGACGGAACGAGCAGGATATGTTCTGTTTTCGACTCCGCGGCGGCTATCAATTTGATTCCTGATACATCAACAAAATCAGGAATCGGTATAGAGTCAGCTGAAACACCTGTTGAATCCGGCGTAAAAAATAATAATCCCTGGATGGGCTTATATTCTTTGATGTAATCCGTCAATATTTTTTTATCGGAAAAATTCAGAGTATCACTTTCCTGCGGGAGTACGGCCGTTTGCAATGCTTTCATAAAACGGATATCCTCCTTACCAAGAATTTTCCGTTTCGGATTATCTGCGATCTCCGTCAAGCATTTTTTAACGGCTGCGGAAAATGTTTTCTGATCAACCGGTTTCGTAAGATAATCGACCACTCCCAGTTGTATACCCCGCTTTGCAAAACAAAAATCAGCATATCCGCTGATAATGATGTACTTTGTTTCCGGAGAAATTTTAAAGCTTGTTTCTATCAATTCTAGGCCGTCTTTCCCTTCCAACCGGATGTCCACAAATGCTACATCCGGCTGCTGTTCTCTTATAAGCTCAAGACCATCTTCGTATGATTCAGCTTCTCCTACAACATTGATTATCTGCTGAGTTAGAGATATCCGTTTTCTTATCCCAGTCCGGATCTGTGACTCATCATCAATAATGACCGCCGTATACATTATTCTTCCTCCTCTGCGGGGTTCTGAATAAGCGGGATTTTTAATCGTACTGTAAAACTGCTGCCTTCAGTTGAGAAAACCGTGATTCCGTATTCAGGACCAAAACACAGCTTAAGCCTTTCCTGAACATTCAGTAGTCCAATGTTAGCCGATTTTGGTTCGCCGGAAGATAAACTTTCCTGCAGTATAGATAAAGCGTTAGGATTCATTCCCTTTCCATTATCTTTTATCTCTATTTCTAAAATATTTTCATCCGTTGCCGCCGAAACGGCTATATGAATTGATCTTTTCAAGTTTTCTGCTCCATGAATAATACTGTTTTCCAGTACCGGCTGAATCATAAATTTTACAACCTGAATGTTTTCAAATCCTGGCAGTATATCGAAACTAACGGTGATTCTATCTTCGTACCGAATTTGAAAAAGAGCAAGATAATCCCGGCAGTTCTGAATTTCTTCTCCAAAAGTCACGAGGTGTGAATGATCAACATCGTGAATCTGAGAATATCGGAGAAACCTTCCGAGGGCAGCAATACCGTCAGAAATTTCTAACTGATCCTCCAAAAGAGCTTTAGAAGACAGAGACTCCAGTGTGTTATACAGAAAATGAGGATGAATCTGCTTTTGCAGTAGTTCTATTCGGGCTTCTTTTACAAGAAGTTCATTTCTGATGTTTCTATCTATGATAGTCCGGACCATAGAAGATAAGTTTCCAATAATATCATGCCTTTTCGAAAGTTCATCTATTGTAATTTTTTTATTTGTTAAAGCAAATTCAGTGAATCTTGCAATTTTTTTCACCTCTAAAATAATACTGTTGATGAGTAGAGAATTCACCGCCACGAGAAAAATAAACATGATGATTGAGATGATAATAATAAAAAGCCTGTATGTTGAGAAAGTATTTCCGATCTCCTTCGTATCTAGGTAATAATTGAATATGAAACGAGTAGCATCCGAAGCTTTTTCAAAATTTATAGTCTTATTTGATTCAAGTATTTTACCAGGGCCATACCGGAACAAATCATTGCCCTCGTGATCAACAACAGTTAGGAATGCATGGTCAGAGGGTGCGGAAGATTCGATAATGTCATAAAAAAACCGGTTCCTGAGCGAAGCAATAATATATCCATCAGGCTTAGCCGAGAGATAATTCAACTGTGTAACTGCTGCTATTTGCGGTTCTTCAACATAAATGGGAATAGAAAAATCGGTTATCAGCTTATTGAAGAAACTGTTTTGTTCCAACTTTTGGTACCAATCTGTCTCAGGTATCCTTGAAGACGAAAGAAGAACCGAAGAGATTAATGGATATGTTGAGTACAACCTGTTTCTGGCAGATGAAATTAAAAAAACATCTATGTCGGGATTGGGAGCTGCAAAGCTGCTCATAAGCGAAAAAATATTTTTAAATCCGAGATACTCTTCATACGGCACACCCGGATCATTCAGTATTACTTTTCTGGTATCTGTAGAATACGATATAGTAGATAGAATTAGATGGAGCTCACTAATCTTTGAGTCAAATTGGGAAACTACAGAAGACAACCAGGTATCCGCCCCTTCAAATGCATCTTCCTCCAGGAAATCGAAAATAATGAGATTGATGATAAAGAATGCCGCCATAAGCAGGATAAAATTGAATAGTACAATATAGACGATGTATTTAAGGAGTAGACTGTAGCCTTTCAATCTTAGTGATAGATTTAGTGAATTCAATATTTTTTTCAGCTGTTTCTCCACTGATAATAGATGATATTCACCTGCAATGGAACAGGAACATTGACAAAATTATATCATTTATTTCCTGTATTTAATATAAAATTTATAACTCATCCCTGTTTTCCGAAACGGCGGCAGCCGGCTTTTCCGCCTTGAAGCCGCCCAGGGTAATCAGCGCGGTCAGGATCAGACTGATGAGCACCGCCCAGCTGTATGTACCGGCCAGATCGTTAAACAGCGAAAAGAAATAGGGACCCACGGCGCTGCCCGCTACGGCAACCGAAACGGAAAGTCCGGAGATTGAGCCTAAATGTTTCCTTCCGAAAAACCTGGGCCAGGTCAAGGCGGAGAGAATCCCCATCATCCCCTGGGTTATGCCGTGACCAATGATAAGCAGAACAACCATGAAGCCTTCATGGAGGAAGAACAGTGCCGTCATCATCAGGATCATCCCGGCGCCTTTGAAGATAAGGAGCCACTTAAGACGTACGTAATCGCTCAGCCAGCTCAAGGTAAACTGCACCGCCACGGCAACGATTGAGGCGGGAAAGAAAACGGCCACAGCCTGGGTTCTACTCATTCCGGCATTCTGGAAGATGGACACGATATGGAAAGTATATGCCGTGAGGACCAGGGAACTCATGGTAAGTATCAGTGTAAAAACCCAAAATGAATATGTCCGCCGGGCTTCCTTGAGGGTAAAGTTTTCTGTCTCCCCGGTTTCCGCGTGGTGCCGGGTATTCGCTTTTATTACTTTTTTGCCGTCCGGATTAAGTCCGTGTTCCTCCGGATTGTCCACGAAAAAAATGAATGCTACGACAGAGAAGCCGAGAGCAGAGAATCCGATAATCCTCCAGGCCCACTGCCAGGAGTATGCCTGGATTATGGAATTGAAGATCTGCGGAGCCAGGGAAAATCCCAAAGCTATGGAAACTCCGATGACCGCGTTTACCATTCCCCGCCGTTTTTCGAACCATTTCATGGCCATGTTCCGGGAACTTAAGGTCAGCACACCCTGCCCCGAAAAACGGAGCAGAAAAAAACAGATGATCATAAACAGAAAAGGCAGCAGCGGAAAACCCGCGGTACGGCCCAGGGGTCCGGAGGGACCAGCGATTTTATCGGCGAAAGAAAGCAGAATCAGCACAAGACCCATGAGAGCGCTCGCCAGAGTCGAAACGATCTTGGCACCGTACCGGTCGAAGAGACGGCCGGCGAACGGGAGAAGAAGGGCTGAGGCAACCGTGCCGAAGAGATATGCCAGACTCAGATTGCTCCGGGAAACAGCCAAGTCCCGGATCAGATGGTCGGTAAATACCGACACTCCAACGGTCTGTCCCGGAGCGCTCATAAGGATACCAACCGTGCCCATTCCGACAACCAGCCAGCCATAAAAAAAAGGCCATTTCTCCGGCCTTATCAGGGATTTGCGTTCAAATATTCTGTTCATCCGTAACAAGGTACACGGGAATGGGAAAAGGGACAACCCGGCTTTCCAGGTGTTGGATGCTAATCTCCGCTGTCGGCTGCCGGTTTTTTCAGCTGCCAACTGCCCGTATAAATCTGCGGGACAAGCATATATTGTTTAAGACAATGCCTACACTACGTGCAGACGTACAATACACACCGTCAATTCGTTGTCTATACATGGGCTATATTACGCGTGGCCATTCCATATACTTGGTCTTAAACGATATATGTTTAATTTACCGGCTTTTAAATCGTGAACTCCTTTTCAGGATAGGGAAAGCTCTGTCTGGTCCCCGGATATGGTTCCCGCTTCAAATACTGCCGGTTGTAAAGAGGACAGATCAAACCGGGAGGTGAGATTCCGACACAGGTACTTCCCAGCCATTCCAGGGCAAACACTCTTCCGCCGATCTCCTCTTCGTGCGTGTCCCAGCGGATTGGATAGGTGATCTCGACGGTATCTCCCGCTTTAAGGAAAACCGGGGGGATAAACGTTTTTTCGTGTCTGCCGTGTGTTCCGTACCGTTGATCCTGCACCTGATGTATTTCCGGTCCATCCAGTTCGCGCCCCACCGCTCCTTTACATCGGCAAAATCTTTATCCATAAACCGACGGCGGTACCGGAGCCGGCTCCAGTCGGGTATCCTCACCGATAAACACCCCGGCTTTTTCATTGTCACACGGACACGGCCTTCCCAGGGATCTGGATAACACATGGGTATACGATTTCCAGGAATCAGACTTAAAAGAACCGCGGAGCACCGGTTCCGGAATCCAGTCAACACGGGTAAGCTGCTGCTCTAGAAGCTGGTTCCGGGCAAACATCTCGGCGTCGTCCCAGTAGATATCGTCACCGGTTGCCCCGGCAAGGAGAATCGCCAGATCGATCGGCATCAAATCCGGAAAGGATATGACGCATCTCCAGGGGAGACGAGTTTAAAAATGTGTTCTGATACGGTAACTGATGATATAGTTCATTGGTGGAATTGATAATTCCGTTCAGGGCTAAATCAGCCCGGTTCTGCAGGTCGAAGCTGTTCATGAAATGCTCCAGCTGTCGGGCCGGCTCTCCGCTGCCCCGTGAAGGAAGGGATGCTTCTGGGGCCACAGCCGGGGATGTTTTTGATCGGTATTCTTGTATCCGGCAGTCCGGTAGGTACTCCTGAGGACCCAGCGGAGAAGGACCTCCTTCATTTCCGCTTTCGCGGACCGGTAGTCAGGGTTATGGAAAAGATTTGCGAATTCCTCAGGATCCGATTCCAGATCGTAGAGTTCTCCATCCTCCTCCTGGCCGGTATAATAGACTAGTTTGTATTTCCTGCCCCGGACCATGGTCAAATAGTTATCTTCGCAGAATACATATTCACCCAGCCGGATGTTCCCGGAAAGATCGTCTTCAAAATCGGCAGTCCCGGGGACTGCTGTACCGTTTTCATCGGAGGAATCCGACTCTCCTCCGGGAGCACAGCCTTCAAGAAAGGGCAGGAGGGAACGTCCTTCATAATATTTGCTCACATCGAGGCCTGCATACCGCAGAATAGTCGGTCCGACATCAATGTGAGAAACCAGGTCTTCCGCATGGAAGGCGCGGTTGACTCTCGTGTCCCGAATCATGAGGGGGACATTCACCGCGGAATCGTACATCAGCCATTTGTAGGGAAGTCCGTGATCTCCCAGCATATCGCCGTGATCGGAAGTAAAAATCACCAGAGCGTTCTCCAAATAACCGCGGTCCTCCAGGGCATCCATAATCTGACCGATCTTCTCATCCACAGTGGTAACGTTCGCGTAATAATGTCGGCGCATCCGGGCAATATCCGGAGGAGCCGCATCGGGCAGCGCAATCTGGCACTCCTGGTCAACCCGGTTATTAAAGTCCTGGTGGGCCCGGTGCTGTGGCGGCTTTGAATCAAGTTCTCCTTCCTTTATTTGAGCAGGGGGAACTTCCCGGTCTTTATACAGATCCAGATGCCGTTTCAGTGGATGATACGGTTCATGGGGACCGGTAAATCCTATCTGCAGAAAAACAGGATTTTTCCCCTGAAAACTCTCAATCCAGGACAGAGCGGAATTACCGATAAAGACATCGGGATGGAACCGTTCCTCTTCCTCCCAGGGAACTCCCTGATACTTCTTCCGCCATTCCGGATCACTCCGGTGCCGGCCTCCAGGCCGCTTCTTTCCGTGCAGGGACAGATACCTTCCCCAGTCATCATCCGGCACTCCCCGTTCCAGAAAGTTCGCAGCCGGATTCTCTACGATTACCCGTTCGTTGAAGGCAAGCATTTCATCCCGGGGGGAAACATGCATCTTGCCGATGTTGGCGCAGTAGTAGCCGGCCTCACTCAGGTCGTGCACCCAAGTCCGCTGATGGGCCCATTTATTGAAAGTGTAAACTCCCGTGTTATGGGGAAACATACCGGTAAACATTGCCGCCCTGGAGGAGATGCAGGTGGCGCCGCAGGCAAAGGCCTTGGTGAAATTCACCGATTCGGAGGATAATTTATCCAGATTCGGAGTGATCATATGCCGGTTCCCCCAGGCGCCGATGGTGTCGCTCCGCTGCTGGTCAGTCATTATCAGAATGATATTTGGATGTGATTCGCTCATGAATCTATTTTAGCAAAAATCCGGAGAGACAAAAAGCGAGACCGGTATATGACGTTCTTACCCGAACGTACCGTCCACATTCAGGGTCTTCCCCTCACCTTTATCTTTCATTCCGGGTGAGGTTTTTATCATTTCTTGCAGCTTTCCGAAGAAAGCTTCTTCGTCTACCGGAATTTCCACCTTTTTCTCGAGCCATGTTGAAAGGAGCATGGCATTTCCCAGCTGGAGTCCGTTTATGCCTTCTTCTCCCGGAGCTAGCAGTTTTTCACCTTACAAAACGGCATTGGTAAAATTTCTCAAAATGCCGGCATGTTCGGCGGGTGTGCCCGGTGCCGGAACTATACATTCCCAATGTTCCGGAGATCCGAATCCGCCGGTAAATTCCCGGTTAAACTGCCGTTCCGGTATCCGGAGCCGGTTAAAGATCAGCTGACCTTTGTCAATAACCACCCTGCCCCGTTCTCCCATCACCTCAAACCTGTTGGTACCCGGAGCTTCACCTGTGGATGTAATAAAAACACCGGTGGCGCCATTTGGATATTCCACAAAGGCGGTTACGTCATCCTCCACTTCAATATCGTGATATTTTCCGAATTCACACTGAGCCCACACCGATTTCGGCATTCCGCACATCCATTGCCAAAGGTCCAGCTGGTGGGGACATTGATTCAGCAGAACTCCGCCCCCTTCACCTTCCCAGGTAGCCCGCCATACTCCGGAATCGTAGTAGCTCTGGGGACGGTACCAGGAGGTGATGATCCAGTTGGTGCGCTTTATCTCGCCCAGTTCACCAGATTCTATCAAGTCTTTTACCTTTTGATACACTGGGTTAGTCCGCTGATTGTACATGATGCCGAAAATCTTGCCCGAAGCGGCAGCCGCTTCGTTCATCTGCCGAACCTGTCTGGTGTAAACTCCCGCCGGTTTCTCTATCAAGACGTGGAGCCCCTGTTCGAAAGCTTCGATAGCGATGGGCGGATGCTGGTAATGGGGAGTGGCGATGATGACCGCGTCAATCTTGTCCGACTTGAGGAGCTCCCGGTAGTTCTCATACACTGCTGAAGAATCGCCCAGGGCTTCAGCCGCGAGTTTCCGTCTATCCTCGGAAATATCAGCCGCCGCGGTAAAACGGCCTCCGGAAACATTTCCGGAAATAAAATTCCGCGCGTGATGGGAACCCATATTACCAAACCCGATAATTCCGTATCTTACTTCGTCCAAGAGATCCTCCTCCATATTTCTGTTTACAAAACCTTATCGGAAAAACATTACCGGGTCAATCGGAAAAAATAGAACATTATTTACTATTGTGATTTATTTTGGAAACAGGGTCTCAATTTTATCGATCACCTCCTGTGGCAGCTTAACCCCGGATGCTTTCACGTTTTCTTCGAGCTGCTTTTCCGATGAAGCGCCTATAATGAGGGAGGTAATCTCCTTTTTCCGGAGACAATATGCCAACGCCAGCTGGGGAAGGGTCAGATCCATTTCTTCTGCCGTTTTTTGGAGCTTATCCACCCGGACCAGGAGATCCTTATCCTGCAGCCGTTCCCGCATAAAGACATTTATCTTCTGATTCCCCGCTCTGCTCCCTTCCGGAATCTTGCCGCCGGAATATTTTCCGGTTAATATACCCTGGGACAGAGGCGAAAATACGGCGACACCTAACCCGTGATGAGAGCATGTGGGGATGACATGTTCCTCGATAGACCGGTCTAGAATACTGTACTTAGGCTGGTCTACCGCGGGAGGAGACCAGCCGTTGGCCTTGCACTTCGCGGCAGCTTCGGCAATCTGGTCGGCTGTCCATTCACTCACACCCCAGTGTAGTACCTTACCCTGATGAATCAGATCCTGCATGGCCTGAATTGTCTCAACAAGGGGAGTGTTTTCGTCATACCGGTGACAGTAGTACAGATCAACATACTCCAGCCTTAGCCTGCGGAGGCTGTCATGAATTGAATCAAAGATATGCTTTCGCGAAAGCCCCCTGTTGTTTACACCGTCTCCCATGGGGAAATACACTTTGGTTGCCAACACGTAGTTCTGTCGAATCGTCAGATTCGGAAGCACCGTTCCCAGAAGTATCTCCGCCTGGCCTTTTGAATAAACATCGGCGGTATCGAAGTAATTGATGCCCAAATCCAGGGCCTTGCTGATAATGCCGTCCGCCTTCTTCCGGTCCACCTGGTTTCCGAATGTGAGCCAGCTCCCGTAGGCGATTTCACTTACAAGAAGCCCCGTATTCCCCAGTCTGCGGTATTTCATGATCACCCTCCTTCATATATTAGTAAGATACCCTGACCCGGATGGAACAGCAAGAGTTCCATAAAGCGCTTCCCGCTTGATAGATAAACGAACATGTGTTAGTTTTTCAGATCATATGAAAGGAATATTTAAATCGGAGTTGGGGAAAAAATCCGTCTTAAAATCGTACGGATTGCTCCTCGAGCAGTGGGGAACGGAATATACAGAGGTATCCGCGGAAACCGATTACGGTAAAACCCAGGTAATTACCGCAGGTAACCCGTCGAAACCGCCGCTGCTCCTATTTCACGGGGTGGGAGATAATTCCGCGCTGATGTGGGTATTTAATGCTGCCGTCCTGGCGGAACATTACTATGTGATCGCTGTCGACACCATAGGCGGTCCGGGAAAGAGTGAACCTAACCGGAATTACTATACAGGAATAGACCACATTAAGTGGATTGAGCAGGTAACCGGGCAATTCGGAATCAGCACAATGTATACCGCCGGTGTATCCAATGGAGCGTATCTGGCTCAGCTGCTAACCGTCCGCAAACCGGATACAGTAATAAAATCGGTAATAATGTCCGGAACCGCGGCAGTCAAGGGCGGCACAGCCGGGATGATGAAAATGATGCGGGTGTTCCTTCCCGAAGCGCTTTTTCCAACCGAGAAAAATGTAATCCGCCTTCTCCGGAAGCTCTCCGGTCCGGGTCATCATATCTTTACAGAAAACAAGGAACTGCTTAACCATTGGTCCCTTTTGCTCAAATATTTCAATCCCCGGGCAATGTCGCCTCACAAATACACCGTCATTAGTCCAGCGGAACTTGATATCCTGCGAGAGAAGGCATGCTTTCTAATCGGTTCCGATGATCCCCTCTGCGGATCCCGGGCGGTACAGATATTGACGGAAAACAAGCTGACATTCAAGATCATACATGATGCCGGCCACGGGATAAATCATGAAAAGGCTGATGAAGTGAACCGGGAAATCATCAAATTTTTAGGTACCGAGAATTCATGAAAATCAAGCGAGAAAAGGGCAGAAAAACCGCAAACCGGATTCTTGAACACGCCTCTGAGCTGTTCGCGGAGGGGACGTTCCGGGGTGTGACGGTAAGAATGATTGCCGAAAAATCAGGGATCCGGGAAAGCTCGCTCTACAATCATTTCGAGAGCAAAGCAGACATACTCGACACTCTTTATGAGAATTACATGGCATGCCGGCTCGGGATATGGAAAAACGAAGATGAAATCGAAGGGATGATCAATTTCATGGGGCCCCCGGAAATACTGAAAACCCTTTTTTTCAGCATCCAACAACGGATGAACGGCACCTTCCTGAATACAGTCCGGATAATACTTGCCGAACGGTACACCGATCCAAAAGCCGCTTCCCTGTATTATCAGACCATGGTTGCCGAACCGGTTGAATTCTATGAAAAGCTTCTAAATAAATTGATAAAAAAGAAGCTCATAAAACCCATAGATTCCCGCCAATTCGCCGTGGAGTTTAACCTGGCATCCATGTCCGCCACCATGGAGTACTTTATGTCGCTGAACGGTATGGAAGAAAAAGATGCCGCGGTAAAAAAGATGGCCCGGCATATCGAGTTTTTTTCCGGCTTGCTGCAGACAGGATAATTTGCGGGGTCTGCCGCCAATAGTACCGTTCCGCGTTCAGCAATTCCCTGTCAACTCCCTGGTGATTTAGAAGCGGCCATAATTACATATGGTGTATAAATTTAAATCGGGTAGACCGGAAATTGCTTTTCCGCGTTTTCCATTCTTGTAATCATCCCATTCCCGTGTTACAGTGACAATACAAACTATGGCTGAACGTGAACGAGTACTCTTCCTCTATTTAAAAACCGGAGGAGGGCATTTATCCGCTGCCCGGGCATTGGCCTCCTCCCTGGAAGAACGGGGGAAGGCGGAAACATTTCTCCTGGACGGCATTCCCGACGAAAACAAGCTTCAGCATTCGGTGGTAGTGGACGGATACCAAAAAACCGGAAGCCGGGACAATAAAATCTGGATATTCATATACGAAGCTTCAAGATGGGGACCCTTAATGCGGCTCTATACAGCCCTCATGGCATGGCAGAGCGGTCGGTACATCAAGAATTATATCCGGGAAAACCGGATCACCCGGGTCGTTGTTCTTCACTTCCTGTTAAAACGCCCAGCAATGCGGGCGCTTTATTCATTGCGGAAATCCAGGAAAATTCCTGTACTCACCGTAATCACCGATCCGTTTACCCCCCATCCTCTGTGGTACCAGCCGCCGGTAACCGACACGGTGGTGTTCACAGACATGCTTTACCGGAAAACCATTTACTGGTACAATTACCCCGCGTCCCGGACCGTTATTTTTCCGCCCATTTTAAACCGGCAGTTTGAGCGCAGAGCCTCGGAAGAAGAAATTGTCCTGCTGAAAGATAAATACGGATTCAGCCGGAACAAACGTCTGATCCTGATGGCCGGCGGGGGTGACGGCCTTCCCAAGGGTATAAGCACCCTGAGGGCTCTTGCCAAATCTCCCCTGGATATTGAAATCGCCTTTGTAAGCGGAAAAAATAAAGAACAGCTCAAGGCTGCTAAAAAGATTGCAAAAAAAACAGCAGGCAAAGGAATAACGGTTTTCGGTTTTGTGGATTTTATGTACGATCTTATGTCCATGGCGGATGTGGTAATCACCAAGGGAGGCCCGGCTACCGTTTTGGAAACCCTTATGCTCCGTAAACCGCTAATATTGACTAATTACATCTATGGACAGGAGCGGGGAAATCTTGATTTCGTAAAAAATAACCGGCTGGGACATTACATAAGTTCGGGAGAAGAGGTTGTCAGCGCGGTCCGGGATTTTATATCCGATTCCGAGGCGTACCGCCGGGCTGTTTCCCGTATTTCCCGGGTGGATATCAGGAACGGTACCGAAAAAATTGCCGATTTTGTAATGGAATTTGATAAAATGCTGCCGCGGGAAGTAAAAAATGATGACTATCCCCGGAGCAATCCGGAATACCGGCGCATGGAACGGAGAAATATTTTTACCGGCCGGAGACGGCCGGTCCTTCCTTCCAGAGATTTCGGATAATATACAGTGAGGCATATAATGGAAGCAAATCAATTTAGAGCTTTGCCGCTAAAAGCTTTTACCCCGGCCGGATGGACCCGCCGTCAGCTGGAGATACAGGCTGCCGGGCTTTCGGGGCACCTTGATGAATTCTGGCCCGACATCAAGGATAGCGGCTGGATCGGCGGAAACGCGGAGGGATGGGAACGGGCTCCGTATTGGCTCGACGGACTGGTACCGCTGGCATACCTGCTGGCCGACTCCCGCCTTATCCGGAAAGTCACCCGTTGGATGGATTACATCCTGGAGCATCAGCATCAGGACGGCTGGCTTGGTCCGTCGTATGACGGCTCCGAATACCGGAAAGCGTATGACCCATGGCCGCAGTTCATCATCCTGAAGGTACTGTCGCAGTACCGGGAGGTTTCCGGAGACAACCGGGTAATTCCCGCCATGGTACGGAACATCCGGAAAATCATCTCGGTGATGAAAGAAAAACCTTTGGAAAGCTGGGCCAAATACCGGTGGGCGGAACTCCTGGTTACTATCCGGTGGCTTGACGGCCGACCCGGTGTTCCCGCGGATTTCCTGCGGGAGGCCGCGGAAACTGCCCGGGCTCAAGGTTTCGATTGGCCCGGATTATTCCGGGATTTTCCGTACACCCGCCGTACGCCGGAGGGGAAAACCAGCATGGAGACCCACGTGGTGAATAACGCCATGGCACTTAAGGGACCGGCGTTGGACTATCTTTATTCCGGCGATATCCGGGATGCTGAAAATTCACTGATGATGATGGAGGTCCTGGATAATCATCACGGTCAGATCACCGGTATGTTTACCGGGGACGAGCATCTGGCAGGAAAAAATCCTTCCCAGGGGACGGAACTTTGCGCCGTCACCGAATACCTTTTTTCCCTGGAAATCCTCCTCCAAATCCTGGGTTCCTCCGGTCTGGGAGACCGGTTGGAACAAATCGCCTTCAACGCCCTGCCGGCCGCTTTCCGGGACGATATGAATTCCCATCAGTACGACCAACAGGTGAACCAGGTTATCTGTACCGTTTCCGAAAACAAAATCTACACTACCAATTCGGGAGACGCGAATATCTTCGGCCTGGAACCGAACTACGGCTGCTGTACCGCCAACATGCATCAGGGGTGGCCGAAATTTATATCTCACACCTGGCTGAAAACACCGGATGGAGGATTGGTTTGTATTTCACCGGTTCCGCTGACGCTCAAAACACCGGCCGGGTCGGATGACGGGAAAACGGAAACAGTAATCACCGTCAGCGGAGATTATCCGTTTTCTGAAGAAATTAAAATCAGTTTAAATCCGGAGAAGCCGGCACGGTTTCCCCTGATTTTAAGAATTCCCGGCTGGTGCGGCAGTCCTGAGATACGGATAAACGGAGGAGGCTCCGTCAAACCGAAACCGGGGGAATACCATAAATTAATCCGGGAATGGCAGCCGGGAGATACCGTTACCATGAAGCTTCCCATGCAGTTAAAAATGCACACCCGGTTTAACGGCGCCGCGGCCCTGACCATGGGGCCACTGATCTACTCCCTTAATATAGAAGCAAAATGGCAGAAAAATGAAAACGGCACCCCCTACCCCGACTGGGAAACCCGGCCGGTTTTACCGTGGAACTTCGGACTCATCCTTAACCCCGACAGCCCGGAATCCTCCTGTACCGCGGTCCGGAGAACCTCCGGACCGGTGCCGTTTTCATCGGACTCTCCGCCGTCGGAAATCCGATGCCGGGGGGTCAGAATACCCGGATGGGGAATCAGCAGGAACGCGGCTGAACCGCCGCCGGAAGAACCGTTTGAAACGGAAGGCCCGCCTCAGGAGCTGGTGCTCGTCCCTTACGGCTGCGCGAAGCTGCGGGTTACGGAGATGCCGTTTATTTCCGAAGATGGTTGAGAGGCGGAGGGGCAGATAAACGCCTACTCACCCGTCCAGTCCATGGATTCAGCATAGGTTTTCGCGATCTTTATAAGCTCCCGATGTGTACCCTCAAGATCATCGTCTTCCCAGCTGTCATCGAAGACCAGGACGGGAACGGCGGCAACATCGGGGGCCAGTGAATCGGCGGCATCTTCAAAACCCCGGAGAACATCTTCCGGTGTCTCTCCGTTATCAAAATTCAGTTCAATGATTCCGCGCCCGCGGAACATCTCTTTGAGCCGGGGAAAATCGTTCCGGGTGTACCGGTAGGAGCAGTTAATTCCCAGACACCGGGGCTGATGTTCCAGATAGAGATGAGCGGAAGGGTGAGGCCCGCAGTTGTGAATTCTCCCCTCTCCAAAGGCTTTAAATATCCGTTCATTGAAAGGTATACTGAACTCACGGAAGGCCTCCGGGCTGATTGTGGCGCAGACATCATCGGAGACAAATCCCTTTTTCCCCTCGGGAGCCCACACCGGATCAAAATCGATGCTCACCATCCGCTCAAGTCCGCCGGCAGCGGAAACAATCTCCCGGTAGCAGTCAATCTGAACGTCAGTAATCATATCAAGAAACCCTCGGAGTTCATCAGGATAATCGATAAAAGCGGTGTAGAGAAAATTAGTTTCAAAGAGATCCTTCGCGGTATTGAGCGGCCCGCCCAGATCCACACCGGTTACGGCGATATCGGGCGGCAGATTCGAGGCCGCGTACGAAATCCACTTGAGATTTTCCGGCATAATACCGGCTGTACGGGGATTGGGTTTTTGGAGGGCGGTCATCTTCTCGGGTGAATCGATTATAAAACCCGCCGCTCCCGGCGGCTGATTCGGATCGTCTCCCCAGAATACATCCATACCGAACATCGTCGCGATGGTCATGTATCCCGGCCATATCCGGACCATGGGAATATAATCATCGGAGAAGACCCGGAGGCACCGGTTGTTATTGGCCGTCATCTGTTCAAGCTGAAGACCGCTGTCCCGGCACTGTTCCCACAGCGTATAGGTGCTGAAGTCGTCCGCCCAAAAACCGATAGGAATATGGTCAACAGGCCGGTAGTCCCAGAGCCGTCTGAGCCGTTCTTTCCGTTTTTCCAGTTCCTGCTGTTCCAATCTGTCAATCCCAAGCATAACGGTCCTCTTATATCACGGCATCCTCAATACGCTGCCGCAGCGTTCCCGATAATTCCGGCCCCTTTTTTGCCAGGAGGGCATCCGCAATCCCGCGGGCTTCCCGCACCGAATCGGGGGCTCCCCGGTTGATCCAAGACTGCCTTCCTCCCCGCTGGGCAACCAGAGGATTCCGATGCTCTTCCGAATGAAGCAGGTTCAGGGTGTGGTCATCGGTAATATAATCAGGACTTTGTCCTTTTTCTTTAATTAGATCCGCGGCAACGGCAGTCTCCGAAACCTCGATACCCCGGCAGATCCGTTTTACCTGACCCGCGATTTCGGCGTCCATAACCAGCTGCTCCAGACTCACCGTCATTCCGCAGGCGTACATTCCGCAGTTCACGATCAGCTGATTCCCCGCGGCGGCCGCGGTCAGCGCGCTGATCGTCTTCTCCCAGGCGTTCTGCTCATCATGAACATGATTATCCGAATTCGGAGCAGTGGTATGTACCGGGATTCCATAACTCCGGGCAAGCTGGGCGCCCGCGATTCTGGCCAGAGAGGTCTCGGCCGATCCAACCAAAGCCGTACCCTCTTTCATATCGAAAGCCGTCCAGCTGGACGCCCAGATTACCGGTGTTCCCGGATTAATGAGCTGGGTGATTATTATACCGGACAGAGCTTCGGCATTGTGGATCGTAATAAGGCCGGCCAGTGTATAAGGGGCGCTTACTCCGGTGATCGGTTCCAGCAGGATCGCGACGGGAAACCCCCGCTTTGCGCATTCCGCTGTTCCCCGTACCGCGCCGTCTTCCCACTGGAGCGGTGATGTGGGAGAGAACTGGCTGATCATGTAATAATGTTCCGGAGACGTTTTCCCGGTAATTATTTCTGTCATATTCATGGCGGCTCTGTTAACCTCAGCACTGTCGGTAGAAAAAAACACCGGTTTCACAGACTTGGCCATGGAGATTGCCAGGGTATTAAGCAGCGGATCTCCCGAGGCAGCATCAGAAACGGCGCCGGGCAGACCCAGCATATCAATATCATCCAGCTGTTCTGCCAGATGGGCAAAATCAGAAACATCCTGTCTGGTTAGTTCCCGGTAAACCTTTGTTAGAGGTTTTTCCATAAAAACCGCGTTATGACCGCTGGCAAAATAGACGTGTTCACCTCCAAGTTCCAGAACCGGATTTCCTTCCCGTCCACGAACCGTGATTTTTCCGGGTACCGTGCTGAGACACTGCTCCTGGAGCTTACCGGGGAATCGGGCAGTTCCGGAACCGGCATCGATGACCGCGCCTTTCTTCTTCAGCAGTTCCAATATTTCGGGACTGTGAATTTTCACACCCGTGTCCTCGAGTATTCCGGCACTCCCCTCTCTTATCATCTTAATTTCTGAACGGGAGAGGACTTCCATTTTATTAAGCTTCATACTACTTCCCCTGAGATAAATACAAAAGAGTTTTTGTTAAAGACTCCTGATCGGGCAGTTCAGGAAAGTACTCAAGTCCGAATGCACCGCTGTATCCCGCGTTAATAAATTCCTGAATAATATACGGATAGTTGAGTTCAGAATTGAACGGTTCCGCTCTGCCCGGCACTCCCGCGATGTGGATGTGCCCGATGGAATCCTTGTGCTGGAGCAGAAACGTGAGGATATCTCCCGCCATGATCTGCATATGATAGATGTCGTAGAGCATTTTAACCTTGGAACTTCCCACCCGGTCGATAACCTCAATCGTTGTTTCAGGGTCATCCAGGAAATAGCCGGGGTGGTCTACCTTGGTGTTGAACGCTTCCAGAATCAGGGTGATACCGCGTTTTTCACATTTTGAAGCGCACTCGGAAAGAGTGCCCACCATGGCGTCCATGGCGTGATCCCGGTCCAGTCCTTCATGGTTAAATCCGCTGCAGCATATGAGACGTTTACAGGATATGGTCTCTGCCAGATCCATCATCATGTCCAGGCTGCCGATGATTTTTTCCCGGTCATCCCGTTCGATCAGGGAAGCCTTGATTCCGCCCTCGGAGTGATTGAACACGAAGTCGGTTGTTTCCATGCCCAGCTCGTCGTTCAGACGGGCAACGGCGTCGAAATCCTTTTTCTCAGGAACCACGCTGCCGTTTTCAAATTTGCTGTCATGAAACCAAAACTCATAATGACGGAATCCTATAGAAGCAATCTTCCTGATCTTGTCTAAATAGCTAAAACCGTTAAAAAACGGCTCGATACAAACTCCGATATTCATGCTTCCCCCAAAAGCAGTTTATTCACATATCCGTCCAGCGCTTCATAATTCCGTTCAGCGACGCACTTCTTCTGGAATTCGGTGTCAAACTGTTTCACCTTCTCCGCCAGCATCCGTACCATCTCCATGCTGTTCTGAATATGCCGGTAGCAGTCTTCAGCCTTCTGGGTACGCATGGCTTTAACATCAAGCCCCACGTATTCACCGTTGACCCCGTATCGGTGATCTATCAGAACTTTTATCTGGTTAAACGCCTGACGCAGATTTTC
Source organism: uncultured Spirochaetales bacterium (assembly GCA_964384485.1). Lineage (GTDB taxonomy): Bacteria > Spirochaetota > Spirochaetia > CAYLLE01 > CAYLLE01 > CAYLLE01. Next base: position 23,000 of record CAYLLE010000039.1, read on the forward strand.
CGATCCGAACGACTTATCCTGATCAAACTTCATTCCGTTCTGATCATTCAGATGGACACTCCAAAGTTTCCCGAAGGATAACGCCATGGCCATTTCGTAGGCCGGATCGATTCCCGCGAGAACAGCGTGGGCGCTTTCCAAAAGACCGCCCACCCGGTCGGGATCTTTTGTCCTGCTTGCCAGCGCCATTACGTGGCCGATTGTCGGAATGAAACTCCGGTCCACAGGTTCGTTCGGCTTCGGTTCGATCATGATCCGGATATCGGGAGCGTAATCCAGAACCTTGTCAACGGCCTCTACAATCCGGTCGATACCCAGGACCGGATCTTTGCTTTCGTAGCAGATGGTTCCTTCCCGGGCAAGCCATATAACAATTTGACCGCAGCCTAAAACCCGGGCGATATCAACCGTACGGAAGGTTCTCCACAAGGCGAACTCCCGGTCTTCCGCGCTGTTCGCGGTAAATCCCCCGTCTACCGTCCGGGAATCCATCCAGAGCCGGGGCGCGACGAACTCGGCCGCCAGTCCACGGTCGTCCAGCGCCGCCCGGATTTCCTCGGCTTGTGACTTGATTTGATCTTCCGAAAGATCATTTATATCTGGAACCGCGTCGTCATCATGAAACATAACGGCATCGACGCCGATCTCCCGGAATTTATTGAGTTTATCTTCCAACGATATTGACTGCCGGACCTCCGGTCCGAAAGAATCAGCCCCTTCATGCACATTCCACGGTCCTACCGAAAATCTAAATTCTGACATACAGCACTCCTTAACCGGCCCGGTTATCCGTAGACCCGGGCCACCTTGTTTATTCCTTCCGCTATCATATCACAGTCTTCAATAGTCATCTGCGGCGGGATATCGACATGGACAATCCGGGAAAGCAGTTCCAGCGTTTTCGGGCACATATCCCGGGAGTACTCCACATCCGGTCCTTGGTGGTGCTGTGACGTCCAGGGTTCTCCGTCCGGTGTCGGAGTTTTTTTCTGAATGATGTGATCCCAATGGGCATAGATGTGCCAGTCAGGAATACCGTTGTTATAGATGCCTGACGCGTCAATACCTTCAGCCTGCAGCGCTTCCGTAAAAGACTGAACCTTATCTTTTGATTCCAGATAGAACATGAGGCAGATTCCAACATCACCGTCCGGGTCATGTACCGGCCGGACCTTGACTCCGGGAGCGTCTTTTATTCCCTGGATAATCCGCTTTTGGTTCCGCCGCATTTTTTCCAGGATTCCGTCAAGCTTATCCAGCTGTGCAAGCATAACGGCTCCGGCAAGTTCACCCATCCGGTAGTTATCGCCCACGAAAAGCTCTCCCTCGTACCGTTCCTTGGCGAACCGGTCCGGACGCCAACAGGCGGCGGTATCGTGGTATCCCATGATCCGGTCATAGAGGAGCTGGTCATCGGTAACCGCCATTCCGCCTTCTCCGGCGGTAATGATTTTATGATACTGGAACGAGAAACATCCAGCGTCGCCGAAAGTTCCCAAATATTTGCCGTTAAATGTTCCGCCGCATGCCTGAGCCGCGTCTTCTATCACCTTAAGACCGTGTTTTTCCGCTATCTTCATAACGGCGTCCATGTTACACGGCACACCTCGCATGTGGACCGGAATAACCGCCTTGGTATTGGAGTTGATTTTCTTCTCCAAATCTTCCGGATCCATTGTAAGTGTCTCATCAACTTCGCATATCACAGGAATTGCCCTGGCGTTTACGACAGACGCGCAGCTCGCGAAAAAGGTATAGCCGGGCACGATAACCTCCGCGCCCGGCCCGATTCCGCACGCCACGAGCGAGGAAATGAGCGCGCCGGTGCAGCTTGAGGTCGCCAGTCCGTGCTTTACCCCGATTTTCCGGGTGAACCGTGACTCGAGCTCTCCCACTTTGGAGGGGAACTCATCGGGACCGTAATAACGGAACAGGTACTTCCGGTCCACCACCTCCATGAGCTGCCGCTTTTCCTCTTCCCCGATCTCCATACCGCCGGGATACATGGGGTAATTGGGAGTGGTTTTCGCCTTCTTACCTCCATTAATTGCCAATTCATTTTTCATTACACTACCTCTATGCATTCATATATAAAAAGCCTGAACATAATATCTCCGCGGCATCCGCGTCCTTACTAAAACGTTTGATTTCATTAACATACTGCCGCCGAAATCCTGTTAAAAAATCCGGCATCAACAGATGCAACTAAACCCATTTAGTAGTTTATCAGAGCGGCTGATGGTTGTCAATGTTTTTATACCGGTAATTTGCCGGTCCAAGAAATTTTTTCGGGGGATTGATACAGCTCGTACTTAGATTGTCAACCACTGAACTTCGGAAAGAATCCGTACGGGCAGCATTAGTGAGTAATCCTGCCTGTGATGCTTTGTACGCGTTGTGTGTGCGCGGAAACGGCAGACAACTGCTCACGTTTGATAAAGGATTGAAAATTTATGTAAAGTCTTAAAGAAAGTTTTTGGACCAGATAATTTACTCTTTTGCCGCGGACTGCATCCAATTGAAAAAAGCGGTTACTTCTCCAAACCATTGGTCAGCCACATCATTAAGATCCCGGTCCAGCTCTGTCCAGCAAATCCCGGTCAACTCCTTTTGTGATTAAGAAAAGGCCATAATTTCATAT